>JAYVGG010000315.1:0-2384 GCA_043772475.1 Burkholderiales bacterium | reverse complement strand
TGCACGAAAGATGCGTGCCCGCATCGCACTGGCGCGTAGGGCCGTCATCGTAGGCGCGCGTGCCGCGTTGATTAGGGCGGAAGCAGTCAAACCGTTTCGCGGCGTTGAACGGTTTATCATTCACACATTGATCGGCTCACTAAGAGCGATCAAATTACCCGAAGGAGTTCACCGTGCTACGTAGTCAACTTTTTGCATTTATCGCCACCGCTGCCCTAGCCCTTGGTGCCGCGAGCCCTGCCTTCGCGCGCGACACCGCACCGGCAAAATCAGCCAATGCCAGCACGATGCGTGCCGCTGATCTACCGAAGGAAGGTCAAGAGACCTTGGCGCTCATCAAAAAAGGCGGACCATTTCCCTATGCGGCAAAGGACGGGAGCGTTTTTTCCAATCGCGAAGGCGTGCTGCCCAAAGAAAAACGCGGCCACTATCGTGAGTACACGGTCGCCACGCCGCGCGCGCGCAATCGTGGCGCGAAGCGTATTGTTTGCGGCGGGCCACAAAAAGATTATGCGAAGCAGACGTGCTATTTCACAGACGATCACTACGCTACCTTCAAGAAAATTCAAGATTAAATTTAAGACTAAAGGGTCACATCATGCAGAGCGCTGAACTCACCAACATCCTCGCAAGCGACCAACCACGCGGTGTTTACTGGCTCAAAGAGCACGCCGATGTCACCGTGCTCGCCAAAGCGGCCAAGGCAAAAAAGCTCGCCTTTTTTCATCTCGAAGGAAAAAAGATTGAGAAGAAAGAGCAGTTCCTTAATCACGCGGCCGTGGCGATGAAATTCCCCAGCCACTTCGGCAATAATTGGGATGCGTTTTACGATTGCCTGACGGATCTCGAGTGGGTGAAGGCGCAGGGCTATGTGGTTTATTTCGACCATACCGATCAGTTTGAATCCCACCATGAAAGCCAGCTTGAAACGGTGATGGAGTTATTTCAAGACGCGGTTGAATTCTGGAAATCCGAAGGGCGCGGCATGTTGGTATTGTTGTCGGGCACCAAGGCACCGCCGAAAACAAAGAAGATTTAGGTCACACTACAGTGGCGAAACCCTAGCAACCACGCGGGGTTTCAGGCAAAAAGCGCATAACGTAAGATTTTACGTTATGCGCTTTTTAGTTTTTGCAATCTCGATTAAGTCATCGGGTGATCCGGGCTGGATCGGGATATCGCGCCGTGTTGCATTGCGATGTCGATCCCGGCTAACGCGCGTAACCCCAATAACCACGCGGCTTTCCAGCTAACTAGCACTACCAATCAAGGCCGCATTGCCACCCGCTGCGGCGGTGTTCACGGTAAATGTTCGCTCGGTGGCGAATCTAAATAAGTAATGCGGGCCACCGGCTTTGGGCCCCGTGCCACTTAATCCTTCACCGCCAAACGGCTGCACGCCAACCACGGCACCAACTTGATTTCGATTCACGTACACATTACCCACATGCGCGCGTTCACGAATCGCTGCAATCGTATCTTCGATGCGCGAATGGATACCAAGTGTTAAGCCGTAGCCGCTCGCGTTGATTGCGTCCACCAAATCCATGAGCTTGTCGCCCTCAAAAGTCAGCACGTGCAAGATGGGCCCGAAAGTCTCGGTGGTGATCGCATCGAAGCGCGGAATCTCAAACACGCAGGGCGCGAAAAAATTGCCACCGGGGTGATCAGCGGGCAGTGGCACTTCGGCAATCAAGGTGTGGCGCGCCAACATCTTCGCGCGGTGGGCCCGCATCGCGTCGCGCGCGGTGGCATCAATCATCGGGCCGATGTCGGTATCGAGTTTCGCGGGGTCACCGAGACGAAGTTCGGCCATCGCACCCTTGAGGAGCGCCATCACGCGTGGCGCAATATCACGCTGCACGCAGAGAATGCGGAGCGCCGAGCAACGCTGCCCGGCGCTGTTAAATGCACTACTCATCACATCCTGCACAATTTGCTCGGGCAGTGCCGAGGAGTCCGCAATCATCGCGTTCAGCCCGCCGGTTTCAGCGATGAACGGCACGAGCGCACCGGGACGATTGGCGAGCGCGCGGTTGATCGCGTGGGCAGTTGCGGTGCCGCCGGTGAAGACGACCCCCGCCACGCGTTGATCTGCGACTAAAGCAGCGCCCACCACTTCACCACGCCCCGGTAAAAATGCCAGCGCCTCGCGCGGCACGCCCGCTTCGATCAATAGCTTTACCGCCTCGAAGGCGGTGATGGGGGTTTGCTCGGCAGGCTTTGCCACCACCGCATTGCCAGCCGCGAAGGCGGCTGCAATTTGCCCCACAAAAATAGCCAGTGGAAAATTCCACGGCGAGATCGCCGCGAATACGCCGCGCGGATGCAGACTCAATTCGTTCGATTCCCCCGTCGGGCTTTCGAGTGCCACCGGCTTCGCA
>JAYVGG010000314.1:0-20470 GCA_043772475.1 Burkholderiales bacterium | reverse complement strand
GTCACGCCCGATGGCAAGCGCGTGGGCGAGCATGAGGGGCTAATGTACTACACGCTAGGCCAGCGCCAAGGCTTGGGAATAGGCGGCACTAAAAATAGCGATGGCACGCCGTGGTTTGTGGCGGACAAAGATATGGCGAGCAATACCCTGGTGGTGGTGCAGGGGCATGACCATGCCGCCTTGCAGCACCGGCACCTGCAAGCACGAGACGCAAGCTGGATCGCGGGGGTGCCGCCATCAAGCGAATCGCCCTATGGCGCTAAAACGCGCTACCGCCAAGTTGATGCGGCGTGTAGTTTGGCCAGTGCCACGCCAACTAGCTTTGCGCTAAATTTTGAGGCCGCACAATGGGCCGTCACCCCCGGCCAATCGGCCGTGCTTTACCGGGGCGACGTGTGCCTAGGCGGGGGCGTCATTCATAGCCGCAGCTAAAAGCTCACGCCACGAAGGGCTTGGTATCGGCGAACGACGCGCGCGCCTCAATTTTTTCAATCCAGCTCTTGAGATTTGGGTAAGTCGCACGCCAGTTGATTTCGGGTAAGCGAAACTCAATCCACAGTAAGCTGCACGCCACCGCAATATCACCAAGCGACAGATTTACGCCGTGACAATAATCACGCTCGCTAAGATCGCGCGCCACCGCCGCAATGGCCGATTCAGTCTTCGCGCGCTGGCGGCGTATCCAATCTTGCCCTTGCAGTGCCTCGACTCGCTTGCGCTCGATAAATATCGCGATAGCCGCGTCACTCATGCCGTCGCCGAGCGCTTCCCAGCGCTTCACGATCGCACGCTCCCGCCCACCCTCTGGGATCAAGCGCGAAACCGGGGTCACCCCATCAAGGTACTCAGCAATCACGCGTGAATCGTAGAGTGCGGTGCCGTCATCGAGCACTAAGATGGGTACTTTGGTGAGCGGGTTGTAGAGTGTGGCCTTAGTCGTGGCGGCCCAGACGTTGTCTTCAACAAACTCACAGTCAATATGTTTTTCGGCCATCACCACGCGGACTTTGCGGGCATAGGGGCTAGTGTAGGAAGCGATAAGTTTCATGGAGTTTCCGGTGATTGCGGGTAAATCCCCTCGCAATGCGAGATGTTTTTTTGCGGCACTTTTATTAAATTCAGTATAGCACCCGCCTCTACGCGCGCCCTCCGTGCCATCCCCTAATCGCGGGTCGTTTCGGTGTGCGTGATAAAATTTCACAATTGTCGCGTGACCTTACACCTCCTACTTTCTCAAAGCCCATGCTGCCCCTCTCCCCCACCACCGCACTCTCCCCGCTTGATGGCCGCTACGAAAAAAAAGTAGCCGCACTACGCGAACATTTCAGCGAATACGCCCTCATTAAAGCGCGCGTTTTTATTGAAGTTGAATGGCTTATTGCCCTCGCTGCGAATACGTCAATAAAAGAATGCGTGGTTTTTTCAGATGCCACCGTGAGCGCATTGCGCGCCCGTGCCAATGCGTTTTCGCCCACCGATGCCGAGCGCGTAAAAGCCATTGAAGCCACCACCAATCACGATGTGAAGGCGGTGGAATACTGGCTGCGCGAAGCGTTCGCGGCTGACCCAGAAGTGGCCGCGAATCAAACCTTTATTCACTTCGCCTGTACGTCTGAAGATATCAACAATCTCTCACACGCCCTCATGCTCAAGGCCGCGCGTGAACGCGTACTGATACCCGCGCTCGCCAACCTCACGGCAATGCTGGCAGCCCTTTCGCACAGCCACGCCGCCACACCGATGCTCGCGCATACACACGGCCAAGCGGCCACGCCCACCACGCTGGGCAAAGAAATGGCTAACGTTGCCTACCGATTAGCGCGCTGCCAAGCCGCGATTTCACGGGTCGGCTTGCTAGGCAAAATCAACGGTGCAAGCGGCAACTACAACGCGCATCATGTGGCCTACCCTGATGTCGATTGGCCACACGTTGGCCAGCAATTCGTCGAGCAACTCGGGTTTGAATTTAACCCCTACACAATCCAAATCGAGCCGCATGACTACATGGCGGAATTGTTCGATGCCATTGCGCGAGCCAACACCGTGCTCCTCGATCTTGCACGCGATATTTGGGCCTACGTCTCGCTCGGCTATTTCACCCAGCGTACCAAGGCGGGCGAAATTGGCTCCTCCGTGATGCCGCATAAAGTGAACCCGATTGATTTTGAAAATGCCGAAGGCAACCTCGGCCTCGCCAACGCGTTGCTGCGCCACATGGCCGAAAAGCTGCCCGTCTCACGCCTGCAACGCGATCTCACCGACTCCACCGTATTGCGAAATATGGGCGTGGCATTAGGCTACAGCCTGCTCGCCTACGAATCGCTCGCGCGCGGGCTCGGCAAGCTCGATGCGAACTCGATACGCTTAGCCTACGATCTCAACACCAGCTGGGACGTACTCGCCGAGCCGATTCAAACAGTGATGCGCAAATACGGCATAAAAGATGCCTACGAGCAGCTCAAAGAATTCACGCGCGGCAAAGGAGGCATTGATCGCGATGCGATTCAGACTTTTATTGCCGCGATTGCGATTCCTGAGCATGAAAAAACCGCCCTACTGGCCCTCACCCCAGCAAACTACACGGGGTACGCGGCTACGCTCGCCGCAACAATCGGCCGCCAATAAATTGGCGCGATGCACAAAAATTTTTGAATAAACTTCTCGTCTCAACGCACCGCCAACACCCCAAACGCCGCGCCCTTATTGGCGTTTTGGCCATTCACCCGCATTCAAATAGCACCTTTCGACCAAGCACAACCACCACCTGACGCGTGTCAAAGCAGATTGCGCGTGGCTACGGGACAATACCGAATCGCCTCCTCACAAGGATTTCAATCATGAAAAATCAGGCTCCAGTTTTGATGCGCGAAGGGCTAGGTAAATTCCTGTTAGCACTTGCTGCGTGTTTTCTTGTTACCCACGCGGCGGCGCAAGAGTACCCGTCACGCCCGATTAAGGTCATCGTCCCGTTCTCGGCTGGTGGTGCGGTAGATGGGCCGATGCGGGTGATCGCGCAAGGCTTATCAAAGCGTCTCGGGCAGCAGGTCATTATCGAAAACAAGCCCGGTGCGGGTGCCATGATCGGTAGTGAGATTGTTGCCAAGGCACCGGCGGATGGCTACACCCTGCTCTTGGCATCTGCTACGAACGTGATTAGCGCGTCGCTTTACAGCAATCTCACCTTCAATCCCGTTGAAGACTTCGCCCCCATCTCGCTACTGGGCCGCGAGCCAGGTGTGTTGGTTGTACACCCGTCGTTCCCGGCCAAAACGGTCGGCGAATTTATCGCCTACGCAAAGGAGCGCCCCGGCATGATCGATTACGCTTCGTCGGGCAATGGCAGCGGGCAGCATTTATTTGCCGCCTTGTTTTCGTCGATGGCCGGCATCAAGATGAGCCATGTGCCGTACAAAGGTAGCGGGCAGGCTACGACGGATTTGTTGGGGGGACAAGTCAAAGTATCAATCCCCGGCTTGGCGGCCATGATGGGACACATCCGCGCCGGTAAGTTACGGCCACTGGCGGTGACAGGTGCCCAGCGCTCGCCGCAATTGCCCGATGTGCCCACGCTAGACGAAGCCGGGCTGAAAGGTTTTTCAGCCTACGTGTGGATGGGGCTTCTTGCGCCGAAAGGCACGCCTGCACCCATCATCGACAAGCTCAATCGCGACTTAATCGCCGTACTCGCCACCGCAGAAGTGAAAACCTACATGAGTGGGGCTTCGATCGAAACGGCTGGATCCACGCCCGCAGAATTCAACACGTTTTATCGTGACGAAAAAGACCGCTGGGCAAAAATTATCAAAGAAACCGGTGCCAAGGTTGACTAACCTTGACCACTATTTAATAACCAAAGGAACAACATGCAAGCCACCGCAGTCAGCACCGAAGCCGTCACCGGCGTAGAACACTGGACCACCAAGGGCTCGGTAACGCTATTTTTGTGGGAAAAATTTGTTGGCTCGCGCGACAATAAACCCGCTGTCCTATTCGTCCACGGCTCCTCCATGGCGTCGCAGCCGACCTTCGATTTAACCGTCCCCGGTCGCCCTGATTCATCGGTCATGGATTGGTTCGCCAAGCGTGGCTTTGTGTGCTGGTGCGTCGATATGGAAGGCTATGGCCGGTCGGATAAAACCCGCGATATTTTTTGCGACATTTCCAACGGGGCCGATGATCTTAAAGCCGCCACCGATTACATCTTCAAAACAAGCGGCATCAAGAGCTTCGTCACCTACGGCATTTCGTCTGGTGCGCTACGTGCGGCCTTATTCGCCGAGCGTAACCCGGAGCGCGTCTCGCGCTTAGCGCTGGACGCCTACGTGTGGACCGGCGAAGGTGCGCCCACACTCGCGCAGCGCCGCAAAAAACTCCCTGAATTCATGGCGAAAAAACGCCGCCCGATTGACCGCGCGTTCGTGTACTCGATCTTCGAGCGCGATCACCCAGACTGCGCCGAAAAAAGCGTGGTCGATTCGTTCGCCGACGCGATTTTGGCGCTCGACGACTCCATGCCCAACGGCACCTACATCGACATGTGCTCGAAGCTCCCGGTAAACGACCCGACCAACATTACCTGCCCGACGATTCTCATGCGCGGCGAGTTTGATGGCATCGCAGCGACGGATGACCTGATCGAATTTTTCAAGCGCCTCCCCAGCCCCGATAAACAATTCACCGTAATGGAAGGGATCTCGCACGCGAGTTTCCAGCAGAAAAATTATCTGCTGGCGTACGATATTTTGTACGCGTTTTTTGTGCGTCCGGCATTGGCTTATACCGCGAAACACTAATATCGGCGCGGGGTTTCGCCCGCACCGCACAACGCACGCCACAAATAACAAAGCCACCTTGCGGTGGCTTTGTTATTTATTGGCGTCCCCAACCGGATTCGAACCGGTGTTACTGCCGTGAAAGGGCAATGTCCTAGGCCTCTAGACGATGGGGACTCACACGTCTTACTACGGTGCTTCAAACCAACCGCCGCGATGCTGAAGCTATCGCGACACATACTCAATAGGCGCCAAATTTTGTGGTGGAGATAAGCAGGATCGAACTGCTGACCTCTTGCATGCCATGCAAGCGCTCTCCCAGCTGAGCTATACCCCCACAAGCAAGGAGGGTGATTATAGCCGCTTGCGGCAGATTATGCAAAAACACATTTCACCCATCGTGCGTGGCGCACGCTTTCAGAGCGGGCCACACCCTCGCTGTGCTAAAATCTTGCCCTTATCGTAAGTCACTTTTGGAGATTTTTCATGGCCGTAGAACGCACGCTTTCAATCATCAAGCCCGATGCCGTCGCAAAAAACGTTATTGGCGAAATTTATTCCCGTTTTGAGAAGGCTGGCTTAAAAATTGCCGCCTCACGCATGGTTCACCTCTCGCGTGCGGATGCCGAAGGTTTTTATGCAGTGCATAAAGCCCGCCCATTTTTTAATGACCTCGTCACCTTCATGATCTCGGGCCCCGTGATGGTGCAAGTGTTGCAGGGCGAAAATGCGGTTGCGAAGCACCGTGATTTGATGGGTGCTACCGACCCTAAAAAAGCCGAAAAAGGCACGATCCGCGCGGACTTTGCCGATTCGATTGATGCCAATGCCGTGCATGGCTCGGATGCCGCCGAAACCGCTGCGGTAGAAATCGCCTATTTCTTCCCCGCTCTCACCGTTTACAACCGCTAGTCAACACACCGACGCGAGGCTCTGGTGGCCGTCCCCCAATCTGCACAAAGCACCAAACCCAATCTACTCGGCATGACCTTGCCGGAGATGACGGTGTTTTTTGCTGACTTGGGGGAAAAGCCGTTTCGCGCCAAGCAAGTATTTCGCTGGATTCACCACGCGGGTGTTGATTCGTTTGATGCGATGTCAGACATCGCGAAAACGCTACGCGAAAAATTACCCAGTGTGGCCTGCATTGCGCTGCCGTCCCTCATGAGTGAGCAAACCTCCACCGACGGCACCCGCAAATGGCTGCTTGATGTCGGCACGGGTAATGGCATCGAGGTGGTGTTTATTCCCGAAGCGGAACGCGGCACGCTCTGTATCTCAAGCCAAATCGGCTGCGCGCTGGATTGCACGTTTTGCTCTACGGGCAAGCAGGGCTTTAATCGCAATCTTACAAGTGCCGAAATCATCGGCCAGCTCTGGTGGGCGAACCGCGCCATGGGCCGCGACCCAAAGGGCGAGCGCATTGTAAGCAACGTGGTCATGATGGGCATGGGTGAGCCGCTCGCTAATTTTGATAACGTCACCAATGCGATGGACATCATGCTGGACGACCATGGGTATGGCCTTTCGCGGCGACGCGTCACGTTGTCTACTTCTGGGATTGTCCCCAATTTATTGCGTTTGAAAGATCGCTGCCCGGTGGCGCTCGCGGTCTCGCTACACGCGCCGAATGACGCGCTGCGCGATGTACTGGTGCCGATCAATCAAAAATATCCGATTGCTGAATTATTCGCCGCCATTGCCGCGTATTTGCCCCACGCACCGCGCGATTTTGTGACCTTTGAATACGTAATGCTCAGCGGCGTAAACGATAGCGTGCAGCACGCGCATGAGCTGGTGGCGCTGGTAAAAAATACGCCGTGCAAATTTAATCTGATCCCGTGGAATCCGTTTCCCCAAGCGGATTATCAGCGTTCGAGCAACAATGCGATTTATCGGTTTCGCGAGATTTTGCAGGCAGCGGGTTTAATCGTAACAGTCCGCAAAACCCGTGGTGACGATATTGATGCCGCATGTGGGCAACTAGCTGGGCAGGTGGTCGATAAAACGCAACGCAAGACGATCGCACTCAAAGCGCTCGCAGCATAAATGGTAGCCAAATTTTCGAAGGGTGGCGAAATGAACTCAATAAGCATAAGTAACCTGCGCGCGTTTTCTGCACTAGCGCTATGTGCGGCGCTCTCAGCTTGTGTAACGCAAACTTCGGTTGAATCTAAGCTTCCCGATCAGGCCGCGAAATCGGATGGCAATCATCGCGCCACGATTCACACCGAGCGCGCCGCTGAGTACTATCGGCTCGGCAATCTGCCTATTGCCCTCGAAGCGACGCAAGCCGCCATCGAGGCCAACCCTAAACACCCGCCCGCGCACAACATGCAGGGCATTGTTTACGTTGGCCTTGGCGAATTTGCGAAAGCGCAAACCGCCTACGAAACCGCGCTCAAGCTGGCGCCGAACGATTCGGAAACGCTCAACAATTTAGGCTGGTTTATTTGCGAGCGGCAATCGCCCGCCAAGGCCATGCCCTACTTTGAGCAAGCGCTCAAAAACACGCTTTACGCCACCCCCGAGCGCGCGCTCTACAACACCGGCCTTTGTGCGCGAAAAATGGGCGATGCAGACAAAGCCGAAACCATGATGCAGTCGACCTTGCAGCGCCAGCCCGGCTTTGCGCCAGCCTTGTTTCAGCTTGCCGATATGCAATTTTCGAGTGGGCGCATGAAGGATGCAGAAGCGTACCTGACCCGCTACAACAAGCTCACCACCAACCCAACCATCGAGGCGCTTTTTCTCGGCGCACGCATTGCGCGCGCGCTCAATGACAGGGCGGGCGAGGATAGCTACATTCAGCAGCTGCGCCGCCGTTTTCCTGATGCCACGCAAACGCGGCTCGCGCAAGAATTACGCGCACGCTAATTTTTTGTGATCGCTCTTTTTAGGCTTTTTCATGTCTGAACACGCCACCCCAGCCACCCCTTCCGCCGCATCTGCGCGTGATCTGCGTGACACCGACGCGAGTGCTGCCATCGTCACCACAGGGCATCAAAGCACGCCTGGCGCGGCACTACGCGCAGCCCGCCAAGCCACCCAGCTTTCCGTGGGCGATGTTGCCAATCGACTTCGCATGGGCGTAAAGCAAGTCGAGGCACTGGAAAACGACAACTACGATGCCTTGCCCAAGGGCACTTTTTTGCGTGGCTTTGTGCGTAACTACGCCAAAATTGTTCGCCTCGATGCCGATCAGCTTTTAGCGCTACTTGAATCCTCAAACGAAGATGCGCGCCCCTATCGTGGACCCAGCATTGTGGTGCCCACGCAAAACATCGAGGTCGCGGTTCCGGGGGGTCAGCTCGCCGCACCCAAAGCGCGCTATGGTGCGCTTGCGCTCGTGCTTGTGCTGCTGGGGCTGGCCGGCTGGTATTGGTGGGCGTTTATTTTTAACCCAGCGCCGCCGGCCGCAACCTCAGCCGCACCCGGCAGCGGGGCAGCCACGGCGAGCGCGCCACCCCCTGCCAGTGCCACACCAGCACCACAGATCACTGAACCCACCGCCGCACCCACAACTGCGCTAAGCACGCCACCTGCAACCCCCGTCGCGGCCACACCGTCTGCACCAGTAACCCCAGCACCCGCGCCTCCCGCCGAGCCGGCACCCGCCGCTGTTGTTGCGCCCAAGGTCGAAGTACCCCCCCCTACACGTACCGATACGCGCGGCGTGATCGGCTTTACCTTCGCCGCCCCATCGTGGGTTGAGGTCATCGACGGAACCGGCCGCACCGTGCTCGAAGCAAAATTTAAAGCGGGAGACGCCGAAGAAATAACCGGCCGCCCACCATTTTCTATCGTGATCGGCAATGCACCCGCAACACGCATGGCCTATAACGGCAAAGAATTTGACTTGGCACCCCACACCAAGCTCACCACCGCACGCATTAAATTGAAATAGCGCTTAATTTTTATGGCTAATACCAACGCACGTCGCCTCTCCCGTCAGGTTCGCGTCGGCCACGTTTTCGTGGGCGGCGATGCGCCGATCATGGTGCAATCCATGACCAACACCGACACCGAAAATATTGAAGCCACCGTCGCGCAGGTCGCAGCCCTTGCGCGCGCGGGCTCTGAGGTGGTGCGTATTACCGTCAATACGCTTGAAGCGGCTCGCGCGGTGCCGCACATTCGCGCGGCCCTTGATGCAATGGGTGTGAATGTGCCCTTGGTCGGTGATTTCCATTTCAACGGCCACAAACTTTTAACCGAAGTGCCCGACTGCGCGCGCGCCCTCGCGAAGCTCCGCATTAACCCCGGTAACGTTGGCAAGGGCAGCAAACGCGACGATCAATTTGCGTCCATGATTGAAGCTGCGATTAAATTTGATAAGCCGGTTCGTATCGGGGTTAACTGGGGCTCGCTGGATCCTGAGCTGATCGCCCGCATGATGGACGAAAACGCCGCGCTCGCCGAGCCGAAAGAGGCCGATCTCGTGATGCGCGAGGCGCTGATTGTTTCCGCCCTCGAAAGTGCCGCCAAGGCTGAGGCTCTGGGGCTTGCCGGCGACAAAATTATTCTCTCCTGCAAAGTGAGCGCGGTGCAAGATTTAATCGCCGTTTACCGTGACCTCGCCAAGCGTTGTGACTACCCGCTGCACCTAGGCCTCACCGAGGCGGGCATGGGCTCAAAGGGTATTGTGGCCTCCACCGCAGCGCTCGCGGTACTGCTGCAAGAAGGCATCGGCGACACGATTCGTATCTCGCTAACACCCGAGCCCAATGGGGATCGCACACGTGAGGTCATCGTCGGCCAGGAAATTTTGCAGACCATGGGCTTGCGTGCATTCACACCCATGGTGGCAGCCTGCCCCGGCTGCGGGCGCACCACCAGCACGTTTTTCCAAGAGCTCGCCGAAGATATTCAATCGTACCTGCGTAACCAAATGCCTGTCTGGAAACTAAGCTACCCCGGCGTGGAAAACATGCACGTGGCCGTGATGGGCTGTGTCGTGAATGGCCCGGGTGAATCTAAGCTCGCCAACATCGGCATCTCGCTGCCCGGCTCCGGCGAGCGGCCAGTAGCACCGGTATTTATCGACGGTGAACGCGCGGTCACACTCAAGGGTGAAAACATCGCGGAAGAATTTCAAGCGTTGGTCGATGAGTACGTGGTGAAAAATTACGCGCCGGGTGTCGTGCGTAAATCAAACTCGCGGAAAAAAGAAATTCCGATAAAAGTTGTGGCGTAGGCCTGTCCGGCTAGACCACCCAAGCGACATTTTTCTGGCCCAGATTAAATGCGCGTGATCGGCCAAACCCCGCGCCACCATTAGGCTTTCAGCCAATCGGTACGGTGCAATTTGCCCGCGCGGCGTTAGCGCGCCGCAGCCAGCATCTGTGCGACGGCCTCTGCCCGACTATGCGCGGAGAGCCTCATGAAAATTTGTTTGATGTGATAGGCCACCGTATTTGGCGAGAGCCCCATTTCAATCGCGATTTGTCCGTTCGGGTGGCCGCGCGCGAGGTGAAGTGCGATTTCTTGTTGTTGCGCGGGGAGTTCGAGCGCTTGAATGCCGTCGGCGAGCTTGAGCAAGAGCGGCTCTTGGCGGGCAATGCGGATCGCGATTGGCGCACGCGCATCGCGGCCATCGGCAAGATGATAGGCGCGCAGTTGCAAACGCCCCCAGCGGGTATCGAGGGTCATCACCGGTGGTGTATCGCCGGCCGCGTCGAGGTCTACCACCAAGCGGCGCACTATATTTTCGGCTTTGCCCTCCGCGTCGCCCAAGCTCGGTGCCGCAAAGAGGCCGTTTGCCGCCTGCACCAAGAGACGTCGCGCGAGATCGGAGGCGTGGATGATGTGCGCGTCGTGATCCACGATAGCAATGGCCTCTTCGGCTTGGTCGTGGCGCGGCGCGGCATCTGCCTCGACGAGATGGATCCCGGCAGGGGCCGCCACCGCATGACCGACGTAGCGAAGAATGCTATTGATCTCGGCACGATCTTGCGCGCCAAAGGCGGCCAATTTGCGTGAGCGATAAAGGCTCACCTGCCCCAGCGCGCTGCCCGCCTCACGCACCACGCCATACAAGACATGGTGGGCATCGAGCTCACGCAAGATTTCATTGTAGTAAGCCGATCGCTCAAAAGCCTGGTCAGCGCTTCCGCTTGAGACAGTTTCGGTTTTTTTCGCGCGGGCTAAAAACGCACGTTGAAACGGATACTCGCGGCCATCGTAGTGCTCCGCAAAATAGAGCTTCATTTTGTCGGCGGGCAACATGCGCTCGGCATAGAGATTTTGCATGTGGCCAACACTATCGACCCAAAAAAATCCGGCTGAATCAGCGGGCACGAGCTGGCGCAATTTTGGCAGCAGGCGCGGCATCAAGGTTTCTGCTGGCAGCCCTAGGCAACAGAGCGTGCGGATTTGCGCGCGCAGTGTCGCTTGCTTCATGCTTCACCTTTTGTCGACACGATCCGCTGCACCGAAAGCGGCCGCGCCAACCCGGCGAAGTTCAATGACTCCGGTGAGCCCGCATCGAATTGCGACTCAACTTCAGCAAAGGCACGCTGCGTAATGAGGATTTCACCGGGGCCTGCATGATCACAGAGCCTGGCGGCAATATTGGTCACCGAGCCAATTGCCGCGTAATCAATACGCCCCTCAAACCCAATCGCGCCGACCGTCGCATAGCCACGTGCGATACCGATACCGAGTGCTAAATCAAAGCCGGCGCGCGCCCACGTGGCGTGGAGGGCTGCGGCGGCAGCGCGCATCGCAAGCGCCATCTGGCAAGCGCGCGTGGTGTGGTCTGGCATGGGCACGGGATCGTTAAAAAAGATCATCATGCCGTCCCCCGTGAAGCGCTCCAGCGTGCCCTTGTGTGCGAGCACTAACGCCCCCATGGCACGATGAAATTCAGCGAGTGCGCGCATCACCACCTCGGGCTCGCCGGTCTCGGCGAAGGCGGTGAAACCGCGCAGGTCTAAAAACACCACGGTGATTTCGCGCCGATGCGAGGCGAGCGGATCATCCGCGCCACCGGCCACAATCATCTCGACCAACTGTGGCGAAAAAAAACGCTTTAGTTTTGCCAAGCGCTCGCCCTTCGCGATTTCTTCTGTCACGCGTCCCTCAAGTGTTGCCGCCCAATCGCGCAATTCTTCGCGCTGCGTTTCGACGGTGCGGTAAAGCGCGCGAATCCGCATCAGCGAGCGCACGCGCGCGAGGAGCTCGTGGGTATTGATCGGCTTATTCAAAAAATCGTCCGCCCCCGCCTCGATGCCACGCACGCGGTCTTCTTTTGAATCAAGTGATGTCACCAGCACGACGGGGAGTAATGCGCCGCCGGGTAGCCCACGAATGCGCGCGCAGGTATCGAAACCAGAAAGGCCGGGCATCATCACGTCTAGCAGAACCAAATCAGGCACAGTTGCCGCGATCAGCGCGAGCGCATCCTCGCCGCTTGAGGCCTTTTCGGTTTGGTAGCCGTGGTGGCTCAGCAGATCAACCAACAGCGTGACGTTGACGGCGGTATCGTCAACAACCAAGATTTTTCCGGCGGTGCCAGTCTTCATTTTTTGTGTGAAGTCCTGCTTGCGGGTGAATGGGCAAGCCGCATCCTCCCTGAGGTGCGCGCTGCTACTTACGAAATCATGCCACACCGGCTGCGGGCGTAGTTAACAATTTGACGGTCGCGAGCAGTGCGCGCAGGTTGACCGGCTTCGGCTCAAAGCCATCAAACCCGGCCAGCCGGATGCGATCTCGATCATTGCCCATTACCGATGCTGTCACCGCGAGTACGGGCGTGGCCGCAATCGAAGCCTCCGCACGAATCACATTCAGCGCGTCAATGCCCGACATGCCGGGCAAATGAATATCCATCACCACCAGCGCCGGGTGATGCTGGCGCACCAGCGCCAAGCCATCCTCTGCATTGGTCGCCTCGGCCACGCGATAGCCTTGGTGGGTGAGCACGTCGGAAAGCAAGCGGCGGCTTTTTTCATCGTCTTCTACAATTAACACCATGGGCTTCTCCATATTATTTCTGACACGCGCAATATGCCTGAAACCCGCGCCCTGCTTGGCGTTTCAGCGATTTCGCGACTCCATAACAATGCCTCATTTGCATTCTCCGCCAAGCCTCACACCTGCAATGGAACCACCACCAAATCCACTGGAAAGCTAAACGTAAACGTCGCCCCGTGCCCGCGCGTACTCGCCACCGTAAGCGTGCCGCCATGTAGCTCGGCCATCCGCCGCGCGAGCGATAAGCCCAGCCCCGTGCCCTCGTACTTGGCGCTACCACCGCTCGCCACCTGCTGAAACTCTTCAAAAATCGTCGCGTGATCTTCGGGTGCAATACCTGCCCCGGTGTCCTTCACCGCAACGCACAACGCATTTTTATCACGCCACGCCGAAACCAGTACCAACCCATTCGGGTAGGAAAACTTCACCGCGTTCGTGACAAGGTTAATCAAAATCTGTTTCACCTTGCGCTCGTCCGCCACTACGTCACTTAAGCCCTCAGCCACATCCGACTTTAATGTAATGAAATTTTTCTGCGCCCGCTCGCGCACCAGCGTGAGCGCATTGCGAACCGCATCATCAAGCGAAAAACGCGAAAGCTCAAGCTCCATCTTGCCCGCCTCGATTTTGGACAGATCGAGAATGTCGTTAATGAGCGAAAGTAAATGCTGGCCGGAGGCGGAAATATCGTTAGCGTATTCCATCTGCTTCGCGTTGAGCTCGCCGAAGTATTGCTCTTTTAATGCGTCGGAAAAACCGATGACGGCGTTGAGCGGGGTGCGGAGCTCGTGGGACATGTTGGCTAAGAATTCGGATTTATGCTGATTAGCGGCCTCAAGTTGGGCGGTTTTTTCGGCGACTTTTTGTTCGAGCGAGGTGGTGTAGTCCTGCAACTGATTGGCCATGGCATTGAATTGACCCGCAAGCGCCTCGATCTCGTCGCCTGTGCTGACACTGATTCGCGTTCCGAGCTCACCGCCACCCATACGCTCTGCCCCACGTTGGACCCGCAAAATAGGGTCCGAGAGTCGACGCGCCAGAAGAATACTCACAAACAACACCAAGAAGAGCCCCGCCGCCAAACCGACCAGGCTCCGCTTCACCGTCGCCAAAACACTTGCCAAGATTTCGTCGTCTGGCCGCTCGACCACTAAGTGCCAATCGGTTCCTTTAATGGGCGCAACAGTATGATAGACCGCATCACCCCGCGAGTTTCTTCCACGACCCGAAGCGCAACAAAGTTGGTTCGCTCGCGAGGCACCCAGCACTTCCAATAAATTCGGCGTGGGGCGACGCCACTCGTGATGCAAAATGCGGGAAGGATCAGGATGAGCAATGGTCACGCCATCCGCATCGACAATAAATGACTCAGCACCAAAAATTACGGAGACCGGCTTTAAACTCTCGGCAACTGACCGTAAGTTGATTTTTACAAGTAGCAATCCATTCGGCGTTGTAGCAGCCGAGCGAGCGTTATCCGATGCTCCGCTGCGATTGGGAAAAGCCACAATCGTAACGCTCGGATCCAGCCCATCGCGAAGCTGGGTTGCGCCATAGACAGTGTTTGAGAGCGCCAGTTTTTTAACCACGTCTGCAGGCATGGCATCTGCGCTTAGGGGCGCATCGTCTGCACTTAAGCGGGACACCGCCATGTACTGTACGCCATCTGGGGAGATCGCGTGTACGTCGGAAATTGCGGGCTCAACACGTAAAAGCCGGTATAACTCGGCGCGAAAAGTATCTTTCGGCATGGCCTCTGTGCTCCACGGTTGAGTCGCGGCATAAAGAATTTGCGACTCCACGCTGTCAAGAACAACGCGAACACGACTTGCCAGCAATCTCGTCTCGCGAAATTGGGCGCTCAACGCGCGTGCAACATTTTCATGGTACGAAAAATAAACCTCCGAGAAACCGATAGAAAGTACCGTCAATGAAACCGTCGCCATCAACAAGACAGCTATTTTTTGTCGCAACGAACTACGTCTAATTTTCACGACGAGACTCCTCGGCAGGTTTCATTTGTAGAACGAGGAAAATCTGCTTAGTTGCGTAGACTTAATTACGTGATTAATTTTCTTTAGTGTGGACAAATTGAGGGAAGCGTTAGCGCCCAGTGGCTTGATGGTGGGGATGTCGTTTGGCTCGACCCCGGCTAGAACCATCAAAATTAACCGCTGCACCGACTCGTCAAAGTCTGGCGAGACCTCCTCGACAGCCATCAGTCCGCCATTACGAACGTCTTCTGCGCGCCAGTAGATAGATGGTTTTCCCAGTGAGTTGATTTTTTCTGAAATCTCGGCCATCCGCTGACGCATAATTTCACCGGGCGTAACGTACCAAGCGTCGACGAGCGCAATCGACGGGTCCGCCCACAACCTGGCAAACTGAGCATCATTATTTATGTTGTACGCTCGGTAGCCCAAGCTCTGGCGACGCGCAGCCTCGGACGCATCGGCATGACCCTCAAGTAGGTCAAAGTAGTGCCTATCGGCAATCACGCCAATATTGCGAACGTTTGGGGCAACAGAGCGCAGGAGCTGAAATCGCAATTCGTGAATATTTGCCAAATAGACCACCCCAGCCATGTTGAGCCGCCGCTTCGCAATCTGCGCCTGAGGCGTATTTCGTTCGGGATTGACATTCATCTCGTAGATGACGGGAATCCGGGTTCCGCTTTGTGCAACATCGCGAAAACTCAAGATATCGGTAGGCACCAATATCGCTGGCTTACTGTCTAAAGCGGCAGTTACGGCCAGCTTTCGGCTGTTATCGTCCTCTGGCAAAAATTTATAAAAAGTAAACTTAATGCCATCATTCTTTTCTGCAAGCGTCTGGTTTATTCGAGCCTCAAGCGGCCCGTAAATTGCCTCGATGTTTGATTCGCTTTCCGACAATACAGCAATTATTCTTGGCACCTTTGCTGCCGGGTACGTGCGATCGAGAACACAAAGCGCCGTGGTAGCCACGAGAACGGCAACAAGGCCGCGTCTCAACACCACATAGGCGACTAAAGCGATGTTCGTCATGCCACACCCCGATAGTTGACAGCAGCCAAAAATTTGTCGTATAAAATGTAAGGGTTGAATAAAAGTTGGATGTTTAGTTGAAACATTTTTTACTCACATAACTGCTTGGGAGACCTACATGCCAGATATTTCTGAACCACGCTATCACTATTTCTGGGTTGTTGTCTACGATGCAGCTGGACTTGCTGCAGCCGTTGGAACAGGTGCCAATTTGAATTTTCTTAGTCCTGAGATTGTTGGCGTGCGTGGTGGGGTAAGGCCAAACTCGGTACTTGATATTGAGCCGTACATTGTTACGTCTGGTCGTCCAACACGGCCGTCAAGCATCACAGAATTGGTTCGAGCGCATCTGCCCGAAATGCAAGCTTTCGCCATAAACCAACTTAGAAAGCCCGACTCAAAGTACACATCTCTAATTGTTCCATGTACACCAGAAGAGACCGTGGAAATCAAAGCCTATTTGAATCAGGGATCAGGGTCGCCAAGCACTTCGCTGAAGCCCAATGGTTCAGAGCACATGGCGCACTACACGCTTGTTTGTAGCGCAGCATTGTCGCATTAGTAATGCAGATCGGTTCGCGCAATTCCGCCGAGAGCCACATGGCTGCATTACACCAACCTGTAGTACTTGGGGCAGAGCCGCCGCTGACGCACACGCGTTCAATCGGATGCCTTACCGCTCCCCACATTTTTTCGCCGACCGAGTGCCGCACCATTATTGGGCTTGGCCTGGCAGAGCCGTTGACAACTGGGTTGATGCAGACGCCGCTGGAAGGATATCGACGTTGTCGGCACCGGTTCGTCATGGAAGACGGTGACAATGCATGGATTTTTCAACGCCTCCAATCGCTGGTACTTCGTGTTAATGAGCAGTTTAAGTTTCGTCTGGCAAATTTTGCTGAAGGTATGCAATTCACTAAGTACGTCGACGGGGACGTGATTCATTGGCATATCGACACGGGCACAGACGTTGCCTCGACGCGAAAAATCAGCCTGAGTGTTCAACTTTCGGCACCAACTGAATATGAAGGGGGCACGTTTGAAATGTTCCCCGAAGGTGAGCCAACGTTTGCGCGCAACCAAGGAAGTGTCATCGTGTTTCCCTCCTACCTCACGCACCGCGTCACACGCATCACGAATGGCGAACGTTACTCACTCGTGGTTTGGGCGCACGGACCCGCTTTTTCCTGACCCCTTCTCCAATTGCGGCTGGCATTTGGCGGGCCTCAATTTTTTTCTCGGCAGTTGGTTTCAGCCGCAATTCGCGACAGGCCCATTCAAAAATTTTCGATAGTTTTGGTGAAGCTCTGGGGCTTAGCATTTCAAGCCCCTGATACAAGAGACTTTGACGCACGGTTCCTCGAATGAAGTCAACCAACAGCGGCTGCTGAGGATACATCGTCTTGCACATGCTGTAAGCCAAATACCAAGAGGCTATATTGTCCGTCGGGAAGTGCAGGCCAGCCATCACACGACGATCACTGATGTGTGCCGCGTAAAGCTCGATCGGGCCGCTTGAAGTGCGCTGATTCGTAGCCGGCGCTTCGAGAAGGCGTTTATAGAGCTCAAGCAGTGCCATGGTGGCCTCGAAACAGTGCCCGCTTGGAAGCGAGGGGGTAATAAAGCTACGCGAAAGCTCTTGTGAGAAGTCGTCACATTTCAAAATCGTGGCGCATTGGTAAGGTCGCGGCCGCTGGAACCTCGCCTTTAATTCTACGATCGTCGAGCCATAATTTGCGTCAATGATCCCATCAAACCAATCTTCGCTTGAGCCGTTCGATAGATATTGACCAAAAGCCGTCGCTACGGTCTGACTATACAAATCTAATCGGCCACCGATGCGAAGGTCTTCTGCGTCACGCAAAAACTCATGGCGAATGAAACATTTTTCCGGGGTATCAACGAAGTCCCGCAAATTCTTCCGAAAGGGCCTCATGAACTCCAACTCCTCAGCAGTCAACGCGGTGGCAGTCGCACTCGCGACACCACGCCACGACCCGTTTTTAAAGTCATACGTAGGCCAGATATTGGCCTGAAGCTTTCGGGAAACGCTATTCAACCACTTTGCCCAATCGGTCTCAACTACCCAGTCACGAGGCTGCCCGCGGGCGCGCAGATCCAAAAAATTTCTACTCATTACCCCGTACGGAGGCAAACTGACTCGTCGCGCTTGCATCATTTTTCCCCAATCTAACTTCGCTATACGTCACTTTTCAAACTAAACTGATTTTATCTCAGCACACCTTATGCTAGCAGCTACCCACTTGGGTAGGAAATGCGTGCGCTCCTGTATTTCATCTATGCCAAAACCGCCCATCGCACTAAATTCGTGCATCTGCAAAAATGGCCAGGGGTCGCGTCACATTGAAAAAAACGCCACCACGGCACCGCTAGACACCTCAAACCCATCATCGCAGGTGGGTTATGCCTATGTTCAGTACCCTTGTCGCACTGCACACGATTGATGGTTGTCTGCGATTGGGGTGAGAACCAAGCGCGGCATGGTCAATCGACACCACGCGCAGCGACGTGCGATCGCAAACCTGAGCGGAGCGCACATTGCTGGATTTCCAACCCGCACAGGTGGGGCGTTCTTCGTCGCACATTTATAGAATCTAGCTTGTTACTTTCCTATCGCCCACACAATTTTTTAGGAGAATTCTATGCCCAAGATTAACTTTAGCGTAAGCGCATCTGCAGGCGTTCGCACTTTTACTGTGACCATAAACGGACGTGGGCTGACGTGGACTCAAGCTGGTGCCGTATGGACTGGTGCAATCAACGTGCCAGCGGGCGCTGACAACGCTGTCCAATACCACTTCACCGGCATTAGAGGCAGCACACTCAAAATCACCGGCAAAAATGGAGCCGCCAACGCGGTAGAGCTATCGGGCGCCATTGGTGCGGGCATCAGTTACGACATCGGATTCGTTTCATTCTCAGCCTAGGGCGTTTTAGCTATGAAACCAATAATTTCTCTACTCATATTCATCGCGCTCTCCATACCGGCTTCTATCGCGCGGGGCTCTACCGGCTGCGAAGGTGCCAAGCCGTCCCACGATGGTGCGCTACGAGCAATACAGATTGCCAGCGCTAATTCACCAATTGGGCACGGCAGTTCGGTGGCGATCGAAGCGAGCGCGGGGGATGCCGACGCTGTCCTAAAACTCGCCAAAGGTTGCGCCTGGTACGAACCACCGGCAAGTCCCGGTGGGGGTGGCACTAGCCTCATGGATACAACGAGCCTTAAGCTAAAGACACCCGTCGCCACTGGAGGGCGTGCGACCGAACTTGCGTCACTTTCAGGGGTCGGCGGTGGAACGCAGCTTGAATTTAGGTGGACGCGAGCAAGCACGGCCGGGCTTAGAGTTGGCGGCGACACCAACGCTGTTCGGGCAGCCTGTGACGCATTTGAACGCGATTTCGAGAAGAAAAAAGCAGAGTACCCCGAGATCAAGAAATGGGTATGCACGGGGACTAACCTTCGAGCCGTATTCGCGGGGGACCCTCGGCTCGCTGACTTTTTTGCGCTCTTCGTTGACCCAAAAACTCACAGCACGACATCGTGGAGCGTGGCTTTAGGTACCGGTGTCGACGACTTTACCTACTTCAATCCACAATCACTCGTAGCCGCTGGCGCCCGTCGTTCTCAGCGCTCGGCCAGCGTAGCTTGGGGCTATCACACACCAGAGGCAGATCATCTCTTTATCGCCGAGGCTCGCATCAAAGACAGTTATAGAGCCGCAAAGGTCGGCACCCGGTGTCCGCAAGCGTCGGGCAACGTTGCCCTAAATTGTGTATCTGGCTCCCTCGGTGAACCGGTACTAGCGAACCTTCGCGTACTGAGCGGTGAATATAGAAAGCTCCTTTCCGACAATCAGGCCATCGCGCTCGCCGTGAAGCGAGACTTCAAGAGAAAAATCACGGCTGTTGAGATACCGATCTACTTTGTCGGCGACAGCAAGGGCGGGCTGACAGGCGGCCTCTCGCTTGGTTGGACCAGCGCGGATAAGCAGGCAAACTTGGCATTCTTTATCGGGCAACCGTTCTCGCTTTTCTAGATGCCGCTCAAACCGTACACGTAGCCGCCATCCCGAGCGCAGCCGAGGCATCTGCTTTTTTGTTTCACGTCACAAGCACATGTAAACAGCAGATACCTCGGCTGCGCTCGGTATGACGGGAGCTACCGAGCACTATCGCGCAAGGGTCTGATCGCCCCAAACTCCGCGCCGCTATTAGGCTTTCCACAATTTCCGCGTCGCGACTCTGTTTGTTTTTTGCCCGAGCCTAGCCGGCCACACAAAATAATTAGTAACATCACAGGCAATGTTATAAAATCGCTTCTATGAAATTCGTCTTGGATACCGATGTTGTCGTCGCGGCCATGCGAAGCCCTGCGGGGGCATCGGCGGCGATTCTGTTGCCAGCCCTTGAAGGGCATGTGGCGCTTGCCGCCAATGTCGCCTTGATGATTGAGTACGAGGCCGTCTGTACACGTGGGGAACACCGCAAGGCTGCCGGTCTTTCAGTCGAGGCGGTGGGCGTGTTTCTCGATGGATTGGCAGCACTCATGGAGCCAGTTGAAACCCATTTTCTGTGGCGGCCGCAGCTACGCGACCCGAATGATGAAATGGTGCTGGAAGCAGCGGTGAATGGGCGCGCTGCGGCAATCGTCACCTTCAATACCCGCGATTT
>JAYVGG010000313.1:0-2081 GCA_043772475.1 Burkholderiales bacterium | reverse complement strand
ACAGCGATGTTGAGCGGCTGCTTTCCAATATCGAAATCCGCCACTTCGCCACCCGCGATGAGCAGGAAGTGGCGGGATACGCCGAAGTGATGGAAACCGTCTTCGCGTCGTTCGACGCGATTGCGCCGACCGAGAACCACATCAAACAACTGCACCGCGACCTGCTGGTTCACAGCAGCAAGGATGCACGGCATCGCGGCGCTTACAAAACCAACACCAATCACGTCAGCGCCTTCGATGCCGAGGGTAAGGAAATCGGCGTCGTGTTCGAAACGGCTTCGCCGTTCGACACGCCGAGATTGATGGTTGAACTGGTCGAATGGGTGAATGAGACGCTGGATCAGAAACAGCTTCACCCGCTACTCGTCACGGCGATCTTCATCGTTGTCTTTCTGGAAATCCATCCGTTTCAGGATGGCAATGGCCGCTTGTCGCGGGTGTTGACCACCTTGCTCTTGCTGCGCAGCGGGTATGCCTATGTGCCGTATTCCTCGCTCGAAAGCGTGATCGAGGCGAGCAAGGAAGGCTACTACCTTGGGCTGCGGCGGACGCAGGGGACAATCCGTAGCGATGCACCCGCATGGGAGCCGTGGATCGTCTATTTCCTCCAATCGCTACAACAACAAAAGAGTCGTCTTGAAGCGAAGATCACACGCGAACGATTGATGGTCGAGCGCTTGCCTGAACTTGCGCTAACGATTCTTGATCTCGCAAAAGCACACGGGCGCGTCACCAACAGTCAGGTGGTGGACATGACGGACGCAAACCGCAACACGGTGAAAAAACATTTGCAAATGCTGGTGTCAGCCAACCACCTTGTTCAGCACGGCAGTGGCAAGGGGACGTGGTATAGCCGCGTGTGAATTGGCACCGCCGCACCGCTCGGTGTGCTTTTGCAGTTGCCCCGGCACGGCCGATTTTGCCATAACCGCAATGCCCGATAACGCGCTACCCGCTTAGGGTTTGGGCCATTTGACCCTGCCCGCGTTGCAGCGGTATTGCGCTAACCAACACCCCTACAACCCATTCCACTCGCGCATGAGTCTCGCAAATAAATCTACCGATTGATCTATTCGGTTGAGCGAGCACCATTCGTCGGTCTGGTGCGCGAGCGCGGGCTCACCGGGGCCGACAATCACGGTCGGGATACCGATGCCCATATTCGCTGCGTAGCCGCGCGAAAGATCCGCGCCATCAGTGGAAAACATAATCGTCTTCGCCGTCGGCTTTGCTTCCACATACGGTGTGGCGGCCACATAAACACTTTCAATCCACTCGTCGTGCTCCGAGTAAAGCGGCGGGGTCTCGACTATTTTACGAACACTACCGAGATTGCCCACCAAGGACTCAAGCGAGCGGCACAAATGCACATGGTCGATGCCGGGCACGGTTCGCATATCAACGGTCATCTTGGCTGAGTCGGGCACTGAATTGGTATTGAGCCCGCCGTGAATGGTGGCCACGTTCACCGTGGGCTTACCCATCACGTGGTGGCAATCGACGCCGCATTGATGCTTCCAATCAAAGTGCTCGAGCTTTTCGATCACCTTGCCCATTTTCAAAATCGCGTTTTCGCCTTGCTCGGGCATGGAGGCGTGCGCGGTTTTGCCTTTGGTTTCGATCTCAAACCAGATCAAACCTTTGTGGCCGACGAAGGGAAAATTTGATGTCGGCTCGGCCACCACGATAGCGCCCGCGCGGTCGAGTAATTTTTCTTCGACTAAATACTTCGCCCCTTCGCAGCCTACTTCTTCACTTGCGGTGAGGACTATTGTTACGCCGGGCGTATTTTTTAAGTGTGGGGCAAGCTTGATTGCGGCCACCACAAAGGCGGCGATGCCGCTCTTCATGTCGGTCGAGCCGCGCCCGAATAATTTATCGCCGTCGGTTTCGCCGGCGAACGGGTCACGCATCCATTTCGCTACGCCAAGCGGTACGATGTCAATGTGGCCGGTAAAACAAATCGGCGGTTTTGCGTGCCGGCCACCGATGGTAGCGATAACACTGGTGCGGTGCTCGGCGAATTCGTGGTACTTCACGTCAAAGCCTGCCTCACCCAAAAGCTTCCCCAAAAAGCGCGC
>JAYVGG010000312.1:0-4067 GCA_043772475.1 Burkholderiales bacterium | reverse complement strand
CCAGCGGCTGCCGTGCCAAAGCCCGCTGGAAACAAATGGTTAGGCCCACTCGCCGGTCTCGCCGCAGGCGGATTACTCGCATCGCTCTTCATGGGCGGTGGTTTTGGCGGGGCAAAGATGTTTGACTTCGTCGTCCTAATCGCCCTGGCGGGCGCCGCGTTTTTCTTATTCCGCTGGTTCATGCAAAAGAAAGCCGCTGGCCTCCAGCTTGCTGGTGCCGGTAACGCGCCTGCGATGCCGCCTCAGATGGAGCGCGCGCTATCCCCCGTCGCAAATGATGGCCGCATTATTGCGCCCGAAATCGGTAGCCGCCTAGCTGGTGGCAACGCGAGTGCGGCAGAAATTGACATGGCCACCAAAAACCCGCGCATCCCGGCCGATTTTGATGTGGCTCCGTTTGAGCGCGAAGCGCGCAGTGCGTTTATTCGCTTACAGGCGGCAAACGATCGCAAAGATCTTAACGATATTCGCGAATTCACCACGCCAGAAATGTACGCGGAGATTTCGCTGCAATTACTTGAGCGTGGCACCGTAACGCAACAAACTGAGGTGGTGAGCTTAACGGCCACCGTGCTCGAAGTGGTCACCGAAAACGAGCGCGCCATTGCCAGCGTGCGCTTCATGGGCACGATGCGTGAAGAGCTTGGCGGCGAGCCCCAGGCCTTTGACGAAGTCTGGCATGTGGCAAAAAATCTAGCTGATAAAAAAGCGACCTGGCAGCTTGCCGGTATTCAGCAGCTTACGTGAGCCCGGTTGCACTACTTGTTGCAACAAGACTGAACCGAATACTCGGCGATTACCCGCAGGCTAAAGCGCGCCTTGCGGGGCACGCGGGTAAAAAACTCTCGGTCGTGCTGGGGCCCGTCACCCAGACTATGCGCGTCACATCGGCCGGGGATGTCGAGCCAGTGGGCGCGGGTGGGCTGGAAGCCCCCGATCTTTCCATCACCATCCCACTAGCGCTATTGCCGCGTCTCGCGAGCCAAGATGCCAGCGCGTTTAACGAAGTCATCTTCACCGGTGACAGCGAATTTGCCGCCACCCTTTCTACCATCGCGCGCAATGTGCGCTGGGATGTTGAAGAAGATCTCGCACAGCACATCGGCGACATCGCAGCACACCGTGTGGTGGGTGGCGCAAAGGCCGCATCGCAATGGGCAGCAGACGCGGGTGCGCGGGTGCGCGCCAACGCAGCCGAATACTTAACGCACGAGCGCGGTGCCTTCATGACCCGGGCCGATCTCGCCACGCTGGTTGTCGCGAACCAATCTCTCAGAGATCGCGTGGCGCGCCTAGAGGCGCGCTTGTCATATCTCGTAACATCGCCCGCAAAATAGGTTTTTGCCCGCGCGCTTTCGTTACAATCGACTCCGTTTAAAAAATTGTACTGTCCATAAACTGGCGAAAGTCCAGTATTGGCGCGGGTTTTGGGGGAGTCCGCTGGCTGTTGGTTTTTTACCTAGCCGCTTATCTCAATCGGTGTCCTCCACGTCTATGTCTTCTGTTCCTCGCGATATTGCCATTGTTGGTGCCGGAACGGCCGGTGCCGCGAGCGCCCATTTTCTGGCGCGTGCCGGGCATCGCGTCACGCTCTTCGAGCGCGTAGCAGATCCAATGCCGATAGGTGCGGGCTTACTCTTGCAGCCCTCGGGGCTCGCTGTTCTGGCACAGCTTGGCTTACTTGGGGCCGCCCTTAATCGTGGCGCGCGCATTGATCGCCTCTATGGGCAAAATCAAAACGGGCGCGTTGTCATGGATATGTCCTATCGCGATTGGCAGCGCGCCGACGCGCACGGCCTCGGCATCCATCGTGGCGCGCTGTTTGATCTCTTGCAGCAAGGTCTGGCTGCGGCGGGGGTCGTGTTGCGTTACGGGGTCGAGATCACGGTACAAAAAAGTGTGGCCGATAAGACCGAGCTATTCGATGCCGCTGGTGTTGCACATGGCGCATTTGATCTTGTCGTCATTGCCGACGGGATGCGCTCGGCGCTGCGCGAGGGCACCGGCATCCCAGTTTCGGTCAAACCCTATGCGTGGGGCGCACTTTGGGCGATTTGCGAAGACACAGGCGATTCGGTTGCGACACTGTCGCAGCGCTATCGGGCAGCCACAGAAATGTTGGGGCTATTGCCGACTGGCTCGGTGATGCCGGGTGGCAAACAATTGCTCAGTATTTTTTGGAGTCTGCCGGTCGCTGATTTTCCGGCGTGGCGTAAGGCCGGGCTTAGCGCGTGGAAAAAAACCGTGCTGGCACTCGCCCCTGAATACGCACCCATCATCGCGCAAATTCATATCGCTGAACAAGTGCGCTTTGCGGACTACGCTGATGTGACCATGCCGCAGTGGCACACCGATCGCGCGGTCGTGATTGGGGATGCCGCCCATGCGACCTCGCCGCAGCTCGGCCAAGGCACCAATTTGGCGCTCGTGGATGCGTGGGCATTAAACCGCGTCTTGGCGGCGAGCAATAACATCGCCGAGGCGGTCACCGCTTACAGTGACGCTCGCCGCAATCACCTTGCCTACTACCAGCGCGCGAGCCACTGGCTGACCCCGTTTTTCCAATCTTATCTGGGCTCGGCACCGGCTGTGCGCGATGCGCTCATGGGCTACACGCGCCATGTGCCGTATTTGCGCCAGCAATTTGCGGCGACCGTGGCAGGCACGAAGTCGGGCCTCTTTTCGAGCGCGATTAGTTTGCCGTAATTACGCGCACACCACGCCAAAGCCTAATACTGGCGCGGTGTTTGAGGCGTTTTGTATTTTCTGCGCGTTACGCTAGATCGTTTACCAGCGCATTACGGGCGGCCATCGGTAGCGGGCTAAGCTCCGCCTGATAATGCGCGTGATCGACCCCCATGCTCAGCGACACGCCGTATTTGAGGGCGGCGGCCATTTCGTTGGTTAGCTGAAAGCGTAAAAAATGTACCGCTGACGTTTTGGTTTCGTTTTCGCGTTTCAGATCTTCGTCCGCAATCGCGTAGACCCGACCCATCGCTTCCACCTGCACCCACGTGCGATCTTCGATCCCTTTGAGAATTTTTAATTTCTCACGGCGCTGGGCTTCGTCTTCGTACTCAATCATCATGGTCGCTTTGAAATTGCGGCCGTCCGGTATGAGCGGGTTGTAGGCCTCGAGCTCGTCTTGTATCCCCGCTTCTTCAAACTGTTTTTCGATTCGCAAAATTTCTTGAATTTGGTAACGAATCGTTTGCTCGTCTTCAAATAGTAGCGTCACGTGC
Organism: Burkholderiales bacterium; assembly: GCA_043772475.1. GTDB lineage: Bacteria > Pseudomonadota > Gammaproteobacteria > Burkholderiales > Usitatibacteraceae > UKL13-2. Next base: position 825 of record JAYVGG010000312.1, on the reverse strand, counting down.
TCGCCCAAATGCACGCTGCGTAGGCGCTTATGTGCCATCGCCTTGGCGCGACTCTCAGGGCGCGCCTTGGCGTAGGCTTCAAGCGATAACAAACTATCGCGTTCAATTTTTCGGTTAAGTGAAGTCGTCATACATTCTCCGGGAGGCCGTAGGCTTTGCGTATTAGCGTGAGCGGGTGCGCGATTTCGGCGCGCTTGGTTTGTTCGGGGTTGAGTAGCGCAATCCCTTGTTCGATATGGTGGCCAGCAAGCTGGCAGTCTGAGCTGATGTAGTCGGGCTCAGCTTCATTCATCTGGCGGAAAACCGGCTTGCCGATCTTGAGTGCGATCTCATGAAACTCCGCTTTCACGCCCCAGGTTCCTGCGTGGCCCGAGCAGCGCTCAATCGTGGTCACAGTCGTATTCGGCACAAGCTCAAGGGTTTCACGGGTTTTTTGGCCGACGTTTTGCACCCGTGAGTGGCAGGGGATGTGATACGAAACACGGCCAAGTGGTGTGGTGAAATCGGTTTTCAACATGCCGTCTTTTTGGCGCGCAATCAAATACTCAAACGGGTCAAACATCGCCGCCTTCACGGCCTGCGTATCGGCACAATTCGGGAACATCAGCGGTAATTCTTGCTTAAACATCAGCGTGCAGCTCGGAATCGGCGCGAGAATCGCGTAGCCCTCGCGAGCGAGCTTGGCTAATGGTGGGATATTTTTTTCTTTGAGCGCCGCCACGGATTCAAGATCACCGAGCTCTAGTTTCGGCATCCCACAACACGCCTCTTTCTCGACCAACACGTAGGGAATCTCATTGTGATCGAGAATCTTGATGAGATCGT
>JAYVGG010000311.1:0-4672 GCA_043772475.1 Burkholderiales bacterium | reverse complement strand
GCGCACGCGGACGAGATGTTCGCGGTGTTATCTGACCCGGCAATTTATATCTACGAAAATAAACCACCGGAATCGGCGGCGTGGCTTCGTGCGCGCTTCACGCGGCTCGAAGCGCGCGCCTCTGCTGATGGCCGAGAGCAATGGCTTAATTGGGTTCTGCGACTCGCTACGGGCGAGCTGATCGGCTTCGTGCAAGCCACCATTGCCCACGATCAAAGTGCCGGTATTGCCTACGTGTTGTCGAGCGCGTATTGGGGGCGTGGCTTAGCGAGTGAGGCGGTGATAGCGATGATCGCCGAGCTTCGCGGCCAGTATGGTGTGGAGCGGGTAACGGCGGTCCTTAAGCGCGAAAATTTTCGTTCACGCAGGCTGCTGACGCGGCATGGTTTTTTGGTGGACGAAACCGATATGCGCGCCGAGCTTGAGGTGGCCTTCGATGAGCTACGGATGCGATTGGCGAGAACGCCGATTTGAATTGAGGCGATCGGGATTGCGATGCCAAGTGTTGTGTGGGGCACCGCGACCACATCGCCTTCGCAGGCTACGCTTTGTATGTGAACGGGGGCCGCGCGGGCTAAAAAATTATTTCAGCAGAGCGAAATAATTTTCGCTGAAACCTTGAAAGCCTAATATCTGCGTGGCTTTCGAGGCTTTTTTGCGATAAATTGGCTTTGGCCATTCGCATAATACCCCCTCCCGCCTTGCAGGCCGCATGGCGCGCTGCATCGGGCCACCGTTACGCGGGCGCGTGGCATGCCACCCGAAACCCCCGCTTCACCCTCCCCTTGTGAGCAGAGGGAGTAGCGTTCGCGCGATGTACGGCTTGCGCGCGGTGAGGTGCGGTCTCCGATGCCAAGACTCGCGAGAGCATCCATCACGTACCGCCCACGCGGGCTACGCATTCCCCGGCTTGCGGGGGAAGGATGGGAAGGGGGTCTGCGCGCACCACCGCCCCCATTTTTCGCAAAATCCACTTTACCAATCCACACCAAACCCCAATCACCACGCGGTGTTTGGGGTTTTTTGTTAAATAATTTTGACCCCTTCACCGTAAAAAAATCCTACCTCAAGCGGCCTCCTCACACCCCACCCAAATCAAAATGCAATTTTCCCACCGCAAAAAAAGTTCGCTTAATTTATCGTACTCACATGACCTGTAACAACACAGGTTGTCAAGTTTGCGGCCAGCGTGCCACCGCAATCTTGAAATCGGCGCGCAGAAGGAAAGCAACATGAACAACGCAACCAAAGTAGACGCACAAGCACTCCAAGCGGCTCGCACCGGCGTACCAACGGGCGAGTACCACGTAGACGCGCAAGCGCTACAAGCGGCCCGCACGGGCGTGCCTACGGGCGAGTACCACTAGCAAGACCGCGTGGGCGGTGCCGCTCTGGCCCCGCCCACGCACCAACCCCATTATTCTTCAAAGGACAAATCATGAGTATTGCTGAAACCAAAATGCGCGCCTTTAACCCCCATGCTCCGGTTGGCTACGACCAAGGCGCCTACGTGATGATTGAAGACGTGTATGACTCACCGATTGACAGACGTTTATATCGTCTGGAATATCAGGCCACAGCGGACGGGCGGCGCGCGATTAGCTACCTTCGCTCAAACCCATGGGATCGTACCCGCCCCAACTGCGGCAAAGAGTATGCAAAATGCCACGTCAGTGAGGCCGGCATCATATGTGTCGGAAGCCAGCACACGAACAGTCTCGCCGATAGTCCCTATGATCTTGATTTTGTATTAAAGCGCGCGCGGTCTTTCTGCACGTACTTTAGCGCATGGATGGAAGGTGGCTGCCGTCGGTCGCTTAACGACATCGCCATGGGCCGGTGATCTCATGAACGCCCTCACCATCATGAAAACCATCAACCCGAATGTCTTCACGCAGGCTGACGACAACATCGCCTACCTGATCGAAGACTTCGGCACTCTCTCTGACGTGTTTTACCGCTTGGAATATCAATCCAGCCATGATGGAACGCGCGCGATTGCCTACGTGCGCCACTACCCCGGTGAGCGCGCGCTCGACCCGCATTTAAAGGAAGACGGCCGCCTTGACCTGGGGCCTGGCACCGAGCAGATCGAGACCAGTCCACTGTCACTGCGCGAGGCGATTTTTAAGGCACGCTTTTGGTGTACCGCGCACCAGCACTGCCTTACCCACAATTCACTCTTGGAGGCACCACATCATGAAACTCAATAAATTTCAACCCCGCGTACAGTCGCTCCGAGCCAAGATGCCCAAAGCCAATACCGCGAAAGCAACCACGCCCTACACCGTGACCCCCGCGCGCACCGGGCGCGGCTTCGGTGGCGAACGTGGCGAGCCGCCTCACTTCCACATTACCCGCCGCGCACTTGAAGATCTCATCGCACAAGCCGCCTCGGCTAAGCCAGAGGTCGGTGGCCTAGGCTTTGGCGCGTACGACAAATGCGGGGTCGATACCGTGGAGTTTGATAAACAGGGCTCGGCGCGCGCGAGCAGCAGCGTGTACGCCAATGATGGCCCGTGGTGCAACGCCCGCCAGCAGGCACACTTGCACGGCACACCTGTGCGTAGCTTGCAAATGGCGTGGCATACCCACCCCGGTAGTTATGGCACCCCCTCGGGCAAGAGCGGCTATGCGGTGGGCGATATGGGCATGTTTGAAGCCATTTTTGAGATGAACGAATGGATGCAAGTGCTCCACTGCCCCATCCTCACGCATGGGCGCACGGCAGATGGCAAGCTCACGATCAACTTAAACCCATGGGTGGCCACCCGCGAGCCCAAGGGTAGCTTTCGCAGCATTCGTGTGGAGCTCGCCGAATTAGTCATCCACGAAACCACCGCTGACCTGCCGCCCGCGATCATGAACCCGGCGTGGGAAGCCTCGCTCACGCCGACGGTAAACCCCTTAGCCGCGCGCGACGAATATGTATCGCGTATCGCAGGCATTGTCTCACCGGCCATGCGCGACAAAACCATCATGCTCATTGGCACCGGTGGCGGCAGCTACTTTGCCGAGAAGCTCGCCCGCTACGCACCAAAAAAACTCATCTTGATCGACCCCGATACCATCTCGGTGAGCAATCTTTCTCGCACCAATTTCACCTATCAAGATGCCACCGAGCAGCGCTTCAAAACCGAGGCTCTCAAAGCGCGCATCGAAGCCATCAACCCATTCGTAACCGTAGAAAGCTTACCCACCACCCTCGCCAAATTAAGCCACCGTGAGGTAGAGCGCCTGCTCGACGAGACCGATCTTATTGTTGAGGGCACCGATAGTTTTGAATCCAAAAAATTCACCAACGAGATCGCGCGTAAAAATAATATCCCCGCGCTCTACATCGGCATCCACGCTGCCGCTCAGAGTGGGCGGCTCATCTGGTATTACCCAGATGTCACCCCCTGCTACGAATGCGTCGCGTGGGACCGCTACCAGCAGCAAACTAGCGCTGTGCCGCTTAATCTCGATGGTGCAGCCGGGGCGGTTGCCGATATACAGCTCGTCGATATGCCGGCGCTACGCATTGCACTTGCGATGTTAGAGGCCGGCCAAGACAGCACCTCGGGGCGTTTTTTTGCACAGATCAAGTCGCAGGGCAGCGAGATCATCGTACGCGCGAGTCTTGAGAGTAAATTTGGCGGCGATCTATTTGCAGCGCTCTTCGGTGATTTACCCACCACGCCGAAAGCCTATGCGGCCGAGCTCGGCAAATACTTTGTCGGCATGGATGTCATCGCGCTACCAGTTAGTCCCAACCTAGCGTGCCCCTGTCAACAAAAGCTCTCTCCGGTTAATTCGGTGCTGAGCGAGATTTTTGCCAAGCACAACATGAGTGCGGCCACTTAGCGCCGATTTGTAGAGTTTGAGCGTTGCAGCGTTGCGGCGTTAATGCACCAAATCTCAACCAGCACCGTCAGGCTCCTTCCCCTGAAAAGGGGAAGGCGGGGGAAGGGGTTGCGTGCGCCGCGAGAATCAATTTATACGCAAAAAAACGTCGCCGCTTTTCACACTCCCCTTGCACAGCACGAATCCCGCTCCACCAAAATACCGTTAAGTGGGCGCCAATCATGCTCCACAAAACCCCACCGAACCGCAGCACGCTGGCGAAAGTACGCTCGTGGTAATTGCAGGCTGAAGGCAAAAATATCGCCGAACCCCGCGCGGCTATTAGCGTTTCAACCAACCACCGCAAACCGAAAGCCACCCGAAACGAGCAACGCAGCCCACGGTGTCCCTAGTTTTTTGTATTCCGCTAAACTAATCCACGCCAATTTATTTCCTCCGTTCCGCCAATAACAAACCCTATTCGGAAAAACCATGCCACTCAATATTTCCCGCAAGTCAGTCATGAAATTGAGCCACTACCATGGCTAATTTTGAAGAAAACGTACAACTCGGCTTCTCCCAGTTTCAGGCCGGTGTTAATGCTTACAACACAAACAACCCCGCCACAGCCGCCGCTTGTTGGCAAGCCGCCCTTGCCGCCTTCACGCTCGCCCATGAGGCAGCCCCGAATGCCGAATTGAAACGGGCGATTGCTGAGCAAGTGGCCAGCACCCGCATGAATTGGGGTGTCGCACTTGGCGATGCCGGGCAACTTGCGGCCGCCATTAGTGCCTATGAAAAAGCCGAAGACGATTACACCTTGCTCATCGAGGCCACGACCGACCTA
>JAYVGG010000310.1:0-5598 GCA_043772475.1 Burkholderiales bacterium | reverse complement strand
TAGCAAGGCGCGACGACGACGCAGGCTTTACCCTGCTAGGAGGAGCAACGCCGCTAGGGAGCCTGCAAAATGCACAATCATGGCCGTAGCGCTCTCACCCATTGGGTGAATGGTGCAGAAAACGAAACCCTAGTATTGGCGCAGCGTTTCAAGGATATCATAGCGGTCAACTGCCGTTTCTAGGTTCAAATGTTGGAAACAAAAGTTCCGGCCATCACAAGCCCGATGAGCCACACCCCCGAAAGCAATAACACGACCATGCAAAACCAACGCGTCGCCCAGATAAGACTCGCGGTGAAGCGCTGCCATGTCAGCGCGCCTTGCACGCCGACCACGACCAGCGCGCCAACGGGAGCAAGCCCGACGCCCTCGGATACCGTCACGAAGCCCATGAAAATGGCACCCAACACCAAGGGGATCACCAGTGTGATCACAAGCACAACCGGGATCAGGACGTGAGAGAGCCCGCGTTCGTTAGTCCGAGTTACTTGCGGTGCCAATGCTTTCAGCGTATCTATCGAGCGCTCGGTGTGAAACAAGATCGTACCTAACCAGATGGATAGCGGAAGGGCGACGAGAGACCACAATGAAGCCCAGCCCCAGAGAACGGCCACCATCGCGTCGCCGAACTTGTGTTGTGTAACAAGACTCAGCGCGACCGCAATGCCGATCAGGCCGATGCCAATCCAGGTGCCTGCACCCAACAAGATAAATGGCAGCGAAACGCGTGCGCGTGCGTTTTCGTTTGCGTTTTCGTTTTCATTTTCGTGTGTGCCGCTGGTATCTGGTGTGGATACGCCAGCGCCTTTCAATTCGCCACGCGCCGGCACGGGGTGGCGCTCGGTGAGGTGCGCGATGAATTCATCGGCCATCGCAATGCACCAGAGCACGGCCCCCACCGCCATCGCGGTTTGCACAATCCAAAGCGGGGTGGCATCGTTGCCCAGCGATGTATCACCGACTGTGAATGAACGATAGACCACCCTCAACGCAACGACCGCAAAGACGCCGCTTACCAAAAACCCTGCCCCATGCAGAACAACGCCTATTGTTCGCTCGCCACGCACGGCTACGCGATCGCGTGCGCGCGTCGCACGAAGGTGCGCGCCCAGCTCGCGCGTGTACACGAGAGCGAGAAAGCCTGCTGCTGCCATGCAATACCCCGCGTAGGCATCGGAGCCGAGCAAGTGAAAACCAAACGCGCGACCAAAAACGCTGACGAGCAGCATGACGAGGCAGCCTGCCAGGAAGGCTGCGGAGGCGGTGCCAGCAGCAGCGTAGAGGGCGTCGAGGAATTTTCTCAAGGTAGGCCGCAAAGTTTTTTAGGAGTACCGCAATGGCGTGAAGACGATCGCGCTATACCGGCACGGTGTCACGCGAACGCTATTAAGCACTGCCCATCCGCCCCGGCAACCACGTCACGATCCCCGGAAACACATAAATCAGCCCCACCGCCAACACCATCAAAAAGAAAAACGGCAGCGCCACGCGAGCGATGTAGGCGATGTTTTTGCCAGTCATGCCTTGCAGCACAAATAAATTAAACCCGACCGGCGGTGTGATCTGCGCCATTTCCACCACGAGTACGATGAAAATGCCGAACCAGATCGGGTCGATACCGGCCTTGGTGATGGTCGGAAATATCACGCCCATGGTGAGGACGATCATCGAAATGCCATCGAGAAAGCAACCCAGAATAATAAAAAAAATCATCAATCCAAAGAGTAGCCAAAACGGCGAAAGCCCCATCGCACCGATCCATTCGGCGAGGTGGCGGGGAAGACCCATATAGCCCATCGCCAGCGTGAGGAACGCGGCACCCGCGAGGATGAGCGCGATCATGCAATAGAGCCTGGTCGCGCCCATGAGGCTTTCGGTAAAACTCTTCCACGTGAGCGCGCCCTGTGCGAGTGCTAGCACCAGCGCGCCGACCACACCGAGTGCCGCCGCCTCGGTGGCCGTGGCAATGCCTTTGTAGATCGAGCCCAGCACCAGCGCGATCAGCAGCACCACGGGGATCAGGTGGCGTGACTCAACTATTTTCTCAGTCAATGAGAAGAGCCGATCCGGTGCTGGGATTTTGGTTTTGTTCAGGAGCGACCAGAGCACCACGTAGCCCGCGAACAATGACGCCAGCAACAGCCCCGGAAACACGCCCGCTATAAAGAGCTTAGTGATGGAGGTGTCAGACGCAACGCCATACACAATCATGATGATCGATGGCGGAATGAGTAAACCCAGCGTGCCCGCACCAGCGAGCGAGCCGATCACCATGTCTTGCGGATAGCCGCGTTTTTGCAGTTCCGGCAGCGTCATCTTGCCGATGGTGGCGCAGGTGGCAGCACTGGAGCCAGACACCGCCGCAAAAATGGTGCAGCCGATGATATTGGTATGCAGCAATCGGCCCGGGAGCCAATTCACCCACGGTGCCAAGCCCTTGAACATATCTTCCGATAGCTTGGTGCGAAATAAAATCTCGCCCATCCAGATAAACAGCGGCAGTGCCGTGAGCGTCCATGATGATGCTGAGCCCCACATGGTGACGGCCATCGCGTCACCAACGGGACGTTGTGTGAACATCATCATCGCCATCCACGCAACGCCAATCAGGCCGAGGCCAATCCAGGTGCCGAAGCCCAACAGGATGAATAGCAGCGCGATGAGGGTGAGGGTGATGCCGATATCCGACATGGCTACTCCATCGCTTTCAGCTCATTGTTCACGACCGCGCGATGCTTGCCGCTGAGGTGCAATACCAATTCGTCGGCGACAGCGACAAATAAAATGGTCGCGCCCACCGCCATCGCAATCTGCGGAATCCACATGGGTGTCGCATCGTTGCCCTGCGAAATATCACCGAGTGTGTAGGACTGATAGACAAGTCGCATCGCGTACAGCGCAAACATGCCGCTGAACAAAAGCCCCACCACGTGCGAAATAATTTCCATCACATGCCGGCCACGCACGCTCATCCGGTCGAGTGCGAGCGTGACGCGAATGTGCTCGCCACGCTTGAGCGTGTGCGCGAGGGCGAGGAAGCCTGCCGCTGCCATGCAGTAGCCTGAATAAGCATCGGTGCCACGCAAATGAAAACCAAATGCGCGCCCAGAGATGCTGATGAGCACCATGACGAGGCAGCCAATCATGAATAGGGCGGCTAAGACACCGGCGGTGGTGTAGAGGGCGTTAAGGAATTTTCGCAAGGGTTTTTTTGGGCTGAGGAAACGTAGCAGAGTTCATGCGGAGATTGATCATCGCGTTTTTCGCTCCTTCCCACGTTTACGGGGGAAGGCTGGGAAGGGGGAGCCTCAAATTGCGACGGTGTTGCGCGTTGTACCCCATCCCCCGCCTTCCCCCCGAGAGGGGAAGGAGCCCAGCGGCGTTCAGCCAGGCTTAAGCACTATTTGCGAAACGCCTCCAACATCGCGCGCGCCTCCGCCTCATTGCCCTTCGCCGCCATCGCCTTCTCCCACTCGGCCAACATCGTCTCGCCAAATTTTTTCAAGTCGGCTTTCAATTGCGCGCTTGGTTGCGTGACCTTCATGCCGTTGGTGGTCATGATTTCTTTGGTCGCATTGTCGCGTGCCTCGCTCGCCTTGGCGCCGCGCATCTCGGCCTCAGCCGCCGCTTTCACGACGGCATCTTGCGTCGCTTTATCAAGCGCATCAAACGCCTTCTGGTTCACCACCACCAGGTTTTTCGGCAACCACGCCTGTGTGTCGTAGTAATAGGCACCTTTGCCCATCGAATCCCACACCTTGATATCGACACCCGTCGCACCGGATGTCATGTGCGTCTCCACCACGCCCGTCGAGAGTGCCTGTGCGAGTTCGGCGGCTTGAATCGTGGTCGGCTGCGCGCCAAATAATTCGCCGATGCGGTTGGTCTGCGGGCTATACGCGCGCCACTTGGTGCCTTTCATGTCGGCGGCACTATTGACGGGCTTCTTGCTATACAAGCCCTGCGGTGGCCACGCCACGGTGTACAAAACCTTGATGCCCTGTTTGGCGAAACGCGCTTCTGTCGCGGCCTTTGAGACTTTCCAGAGTTTTGCCGAGGCCGCGTAGCTATCGGCTAAAAACGGCACCGAATCTATTCCGTAAAGCGGATCTTCATTTGCTAGAGCGGGCAATAAAAATTCACCAATCTGCGCTTGCCCCGATTGCACCGCGCGTTTGATTTCGTTTTGTTTGAAAAGGGAGCCGGTGTCATGAACTGTGATTTTGAGTTTGCCGCTGGTCGCCTTATCCACGTCGGCGGCAAATTGCCGCACGTTCTCGGTGTGGAAATTGGCGGCCGCGTAGCCGGTGGGCATGTCCCACTTGGTTTGCGCGTGGGTAGCGAAGGCGAATGCGGGAAGCGAAGCGGCGGCCAAGAATTTGAATAGATTGCGACGAAGCATGAAAAGTCTCCTCAAAAAAACGGTTAACGATCAAACCCCGATTCGCCCGTAAACTGGACACAGTTGCTAGGCTCGTGCGGTGTTGGTACATTGCATTATGGCTAATTTTTTGTGACGGTGGTTGTTCGCTCGATGCATTGCACCGCAGCAAAGTCGACGTGTGTTTCAGGCGAAGCACGTCTCCCGTTGAAAAAGGGAGATTGAGAGGGATTTAACAGCGTTAGCGATTCACCCACTACTGAAAATTCCTCCTATTATTTTTTGCAATCCATAAACAACTTACCCATGTCCCAACCCCAATGGCAATTCTGGATCGATCGCGGCGGCACTTTTACCGACATCGTCGCGCGCTCCCCTGCGGGTGCGCTCGTCACGCATAAGCTCCTCTCGGAAAACCCCGAGCAGTATCAAGATGCCGCCCTCGCCGGTATTCGCCATGTGCTGCAGCTCGCCCCCACTGCGCCGATCCCCGTCGAAAAAATCGCCGCTGTAAAAATGGGCACGACTGTCGCCACCAACGCACTGCTTGAGCGCAAAGGTGAGCGCACGCTGCTCGCGGTCACACGCGGCTTTCGCGATCAGCTTCGTATCGCGTATCAAAACCGGCCGCGTATTTTTGATCGCGAGATTAAGCTGCCGACTTTGCTTTATCAAGACGTGATTGAAATCAACGAGCGCATCGGGGCTAACGGCGAGGTGCTCACAAAACTCGATGAAGCCGAAAGTGAAAAATCCCTAAAAGCCGCGTGGTTATTAGGCTTTCGGGCGATTGCGATTGTTTTTATGCATGGCTATCGCTACACGGCACACGAAATTAAAGTAGCCGAAATTGCGAAAAAAATCGGCTTCACACAGGTCTCGGTTTCGCACCAAGTAAGCCCGCTGATGAAATTTGTCTCGCGCGGTGACACCACGGTCGTCGATGCTTATCTTTCGCCGATTTTGCGGCGCTATGTTGATCGCGTGGCCGCCGAGCTACCCGATACCCGCTTATTTTTTATGCAGTCCAATGGTGGCTTGACTGACGCGCAGCGCTTTCAAGGCAAAGATTCCATCCTGTCTGGCCCCGCTGGCGGCATCATCGGCATGGTGCGAACTGCCGAGGCGGTGGGCTTTGAGAAGCTGATCGGCTTTGACATGGGCGGCACCTCCACCGATGTCTCGCACTACGCGGGCGAGCTCGAGCGTGAGTTTGA
>JAYVGG010000309.1:0-2687 GCA_043772475.1 Burkholderiales bacterium | reverse complement strand
GGTGAAGCTGGTGCAATCAAGACGGCTGTCGAAGCCTGTGTTCTTGAAGGCAAGCTGACCGTCGGCGCAGTGGCTGGCAACTGCGATCCGCAAGCTACTTCGTCGTCAATTCTGGATGTTGCAGATGTGAACGCTGGTTTCCCGGCGATCCCAGGTGTGCCAGTCGTTAGTTCGCCATTGACAGGCGCTGGCGCCGATACGATTACGGCAAAGTTTGGGGGCTCAGCAGCAGCACAACTTGTCGGCAAAAAAGTAATTTGGACACGCTCCGCAGCTGGCTCGTGGGCCTGTACCAGCGATGTGCTGATCAAGTACGCCCCAGTGTCGTGCCCAACTTCATCGGCTACGTAATTTTTTGAGTGCGGAAAGGGCGTGGCGCATTCGCCACGCCTGATTTTCGAGCAATGATCAAAACGCCTCGTCTTGTACGAGGCGTTTTTGGAGGGGGTAAACGAAAATGGACGTAATCAGTATGGTTTTTTGCTACCGAGCCAATCGGGCGGATAGATTGAATATTCAGCGCGGGTTCACTTTAATCGAGCTTATGATAGTGGTTGCCATCATCGGTATCCTCGCCGCAATCGCCATTCCTCAATACCAGACCTACGTGGCAAAGTCACAGGTTACCCGCGCGATGGGCGAAGCATCGTATTTGAAAAACGTGGTCGAGGCCTGTGTGCTCGAAGGTAAGTCAGCCGTAGGAGTCGCCGCTGGGCAGTGTGATCCGCAGGCACCCGGCTCCTCCATTCTGTTCGGATTAACGCAGGGAGATGCCATTCCAGCGAACACGGGTGTCCCACAAATTTCGCCGTTAGCGATAGGTCAAACACCGGTGGTAACAGCAACCTTCGGTAACGCAGCCTCATCAGCCCTACAGGCGGCACCGGCCGGCCAGGTGCAATGGTCGCGCAGCGCGGCAGGTTCGTGGTCTTGCTCGACGATTAACGTAGATATTCGGTTCAAACCAGCAGGTTGTTAATATGGAAAAAGTGATTCAGATGGAGTCCACCATCCACGCAGCCCCAATAGCCCCGGGATTTGTCCGCCAACCGCTCTCCCGCTGGAGAGCGGCGGCCATCCATTTTGCGCTTAGTTTGTTGGTTGGCCTTGCTGTCGTGGCGCTGATGATGTTGATTTGGTTCCCCGCGCCGTATTTTGAAGCGATGGGCGGTGGCGGATTACTTCTGCTCATTGTTGGGGTTGATGTGGTATTAGGCCCGCTCATTACGCTAATCATATTTGACACCAAAAAAAAATCGCTTAAATTCGATTTGTCCTGCGTCGCAATCGTGCAACTCGTTGCGTTAGCCTATGGCGTTTCGATGATGTTTATGGCGCGCCCCGTTTACACCGTTTTTAACACCAATCGTTTTGATGTCGTGATCGCTGCGGATATTGATGCAACCGAACGCGCGAAGGTAGTACTGCCTGAGTTCAAATCATTGCCCCTCTACGGGCCGCAAGTTGTTGCAATGGAGCAACCTAACGACATGAATGAAGCGAGACGCATGATCGAGTCGGGCATCGACACGCGGGCTTTTTCGCAGCATTATCGCCCCTACGTTGCCAGCGCGCGTGCAGCAGGAAGCGTAAGCAAATCGCTGGCGGCAGTGCATGCGCTGAAGCCGGAGGTTGCAAAACGGCTGAGCGCGTTTATCGCTGAAAAGTCTCTTGATGAATCTAAAGTCGGATTTTTACCGCTCTACACGCGCAATCAAGACATGACCGTTGTATTGGATAGGGAAACGGGAGTGATCTTAGCCTTGGCGCCGGTTACACTTTGAGATTGGCACCCTGAAAAACGTGGGGTTCGCTCTATAGAACTCGGCTTAAACTAGTGTCCGAGAAATGGGATGCACTTTATTGCGCGACATGTAGGGAAAACAACGCGTACACACGGATTGCATTATCGCCAAATATGGACTAGACTTAGCTAAGTCTTTTCTGGGGGCATCATGCAAACTATTAATATTCATGAAGCAAAAACCAATCTTTCCAAATTGGTTGATGCCGTGGTACGTGGTGAAGAAATCATCATCGCCAGAGCAGGAAAACCCGCAGCGCGGCTTGTGCCGCTAGAGGACGCGAAGCCCGTTAGAAAGCCTGGCTCAATGAAGGGGAAAATTAGAATTTCAGCCGATTTCGATGCACCGCTGGACGACGATCTTCTGGCGGCCTTTGAGGGATCTCGTGCGACTCCTGCTTGATACTCACGTCTACCTATGGTGGCTTCAAGACGGCCGACGATTGTCGAGGGTCGCACGTGCGAAGATTGCCGATGCGTCCAAGGTATTTATCAGTAGCGCTTCAATTTGGGAGGTTTCCATCAAGGCTGGAGTTGGCAAACTTGATGTTGATGTAGACGCGTTAGTGGCATCCATTTCTGAAAATGGCTTTATCGAGCTACCCGTTACCGCAACGCATGCCGCCAAGGTTCGCGACTTGCCTCAGATTCACCGTGATCCTTTTGATCGCCTTCTCGTCGCTCAGGCGATATGTGAGCCCCTTACATTTTTAACGCTCGATGAAGTTTTGAAAAACTATTCTGGGTTGGTGGAGCTCGTATAAAATTCTTGCCCCTACCGCCCCACATCCCCCGCCCGCAACTGCGGGAACAAAATCACATCCCGTATCGAAGCCGAATCGGTGAGCAGCATCACCAACCGATCGAGCCCAATCCCTTCGCC
>JAYVGG010000308.1:0-9897 GCA_043772475.1 Burkholderiales bacterium | reverse complement strand
GGCCAAGTATGGACGCGCCAGTGCTTTGGACATGACTACTGCGATTGCGCCTATGGCGTGCTCGCATGCCTAATCTCGACCCCAGAGGGATGCGGTGCGGCGCAAAATGTACAGTGTTTTAGCTTGTGGGATGGCGTCATGAGCTGGGTCGAAGCCATCTGGGATTGCTTTTGGAGTTGGTTCAACGACGACGACGATGTTGAAGACGCGTTCTATTCTGGAAATTGACGATTTTCTCAGAGAGTAAATTCATGCCAATCTCGATCCTGCGCCGTGTTGCCGTTTGCACTTTGTTGGCCCCCGCTTTCATTGCTGGCGGGGCAGGATGCGCGTTCTTGTTTGGAACCGTCGTGGTTGACGTGGAGCTGGATGTGGAAATTAGTGGGCGCGATGCGGCGGGCAACGTTTGGCGCGCTGAGGCGCGTGAGTTTTCAAAGCGCAGGCATCCACAATCCGTTTCACCCTTCCCCAACGTTCACTACGAAGGCCACATTTTCGAGTGGCGAATTGTTGGCTGGACTGGGGGCTTCGGCTACTTTATCCGCAGCCGCGTAGCGGGCCCGGTTTGTTTCCGGTTTGATCAGGCGCAGTTGTCGTCCAATTTTTATCCAAGCCCTATCCCGCTACGCGTGAAGGGCTATCTCCCCTCTGGGGATGACACTTGTTTTTCTGCCGAAAAGGGCGGGCCGGTTGGCATGGATCTCGTGCTGACCGATCTGTTCCCGAGCGGCCAGCTATTCAACATCAATCAGTCTGGGCACTCCACCGCGTACTCGGAAACAGGGGTCGGAAATTGGCTAAAAATCACGGTGCCAATCGAATACTTGGGGAAGCGGGAAATTGTCGATGTGACGCTCACGGCACGAGAGAGCCGGGCACGGCGCAGGCTTCTCTGAGTGCCGTCACGCTATCAGCGTGGCTGCCTAAATTGCGTACGAGGGAAATCATGCTTTGTTGGCACCATGAAAAACGAACACGTCATGTTCTTTTTTCATGGTTAAAAATGCTCGCGTCAGTGATAACACCTAGCACCCGCCGTTTGCAATGCGTCTAAGCCGCCGTTGTATTCCGCAACTTAATATGCAACTCGCGCAATTGCTTCTCGGTCACCGCACTCGGCGTATCGACCAGCAGATCTTGCCCGCGTTGCGTTTTCGGGAATGCAATTACATCGCGGATCGAATCCCATTTTTCGCACATCATGGTCACGATGCGGTCTAGGCCGAAGGCGATGCCGCCCATGGGGGGCGCGCCGTATTGGAGTGCATCGAGCAGGAAGCCGAATTTGGCGCGTTGGTCTTCGGGCGAGATGCCGAGCACTGCGAATTGCTTCGCTTGCAGCTCTGGCCGATGGATACGCACCGAGCCACCGCCGAGTTCCCAGCCGTTCATGGCGAGGTCGTAGGCGCGCGCGAGTACTTGCGTGGGGTCGGTGTCCATGAGTGCTACGTGCTCTTCCCGTGGTGCCGTGAAGGGGTGGTGGGCGGAGACGTAGCGTTTGTTTTCTTCGTCGTATTCGTAAGCGGGGAAATCGACGACCCACAATGGGCGGTAGCCGGTTTCGGCGTAGCCTTTTTCGTGGCCCACTTTTACGCGCAGTGCACCCAGCGAATCATTCACCACCTTGGCTTTATCGGCGCAGAAGAAAATCACGTCGCCGTTTTTGGCTTCGCAGCGCGCGAGGATGTCGCCTAAAGTTTGGGCATTGAGGAACTTGACGATCGGGCTTTGCAAACCTTCTTCGTTGAGTTTGGTGATGTCGTTGACCTTGATGTAAGCGAGACCCTTCGCGCCGTAAATCGCGACGAAGGTGGTAAGGTCATCAATTTCTTTACGCGAAAATTTCTCGTTACCGCCCGGCACGCGCAGTGCGGCAACACGGCCGTTTTTCATGTCAGCAGCGGCACGGAAAACCTTGAAATCGACCGTCTTCATTAAATCCGTTAAGTCGGTCAATTCGAGCGAGACGCGCAGATCGGGTTTGTCAGAACCAAAGCGGCGCATCGCTTCCGCATACGTCATGCGCGGGAATGTAGGTAGCGTGACACCCGTGCCTGCGTGCCAGACGGAGCGAATAAGTCCTTCCATCAAGTCTTGAATTTCACGCTCGTCTAAAAACGATGTCTCCACGTCGATCTGGGTAAATTCAGGCTGGCGATCCGAGCGATTGTCTTCATCGCGAAAGCAGCGCACGACTTGGTAGTAGCGATCAAAGCCCGCCACCATCAAGAGCTGCTTAAAGAGCTGCGGACTTTGTGGCAAGGCGTAGAACTGCCCATCGTGCATCCGTGAGGGCACGAGAAATTCACGCGCGCCTTCAGGGGTCGATTTGTACAGATACGGCGTTTCTACGTCGATGAATCCATTCTCATCGAGATACCGGCGCGCCGCACTCGCGACGCGCGCACGTAGGCGCAGGTTGCGCTGCATTTGCGGGCGGCGTAGGTCGATGAAGCGGTATTTCAGGCGCGTTTCTTCGTTGATGTTTTCATCATCAATCATGAAGGGTGGGGTGAGGGCGGCGTTGAGCACGTCGATTTCTTTGGCGAGCACTTCGATCTCGCCCGATTTCATGCTGGTGTTGGCGGTGCCATCTGGGCGGCGGCGCACGAGGCCGGTAATTTTCAGCACGTATTCGCTGCGCGTTTTATCGGCGCGCGAAAACGCTTCCGGCGTATCCGGGTCGATCACGACTTGTAGTAAGCCTTCGCGGTCGCGTAGGTCGATGAAGATCACGCCGCCGTGGTCACGCCGACGATGTACCCAGCCGTAGGCGGTGATGGTTTGGCCAAGATTGCTTGCGTCGATTAAGCCTGCGTAGTTGGTTCTCATGATTTTTTCCGATGTTTAGCTGGCGGGTCGCGTGTTACGCGTGCCCGGTGTGATGCAATTGGATGTGGCAGCGTGGGTGCTGCCGTGCGTGATGCGGATTGCCGCCGGGGGTGTGCCCGACGGCTAGGTATTAAGGTCGGTGCCGGATTTTTTCATCTCGGCCCCGTTGCGGTGATTGGGGCGCGCGGGCTCGGCGACACCCATGGAAATAATATATTTGAGCGCATCATCAACCGACATTTCGAGCTCGCGCACTTCGGTTTTTTTTACCAGCAAGAAAAAACCGGCGGTGATGTTGGGCGTGGTCGGCACGAAAACAGAATAGTAGTCATGGCCGAGATGGTCGGTCACCTCGTGCTGCGGGTCGCCGGTTAAGAGTGCGACCGTCCAGGTATCGTGCTGCGGGTAGCGCACGAGCACGGCTTTACGAAATGCTTTGCCTTCGGGGGAAAACAAGGTGTCTGAAATTTGTTTTACGCCGCCATAAATCGAGCGCACGATGGGGATGCGGTTCAATACTAAATCGCCGAGTGCGAGTAATTTTTTGCCGAAGAAATTGGCCGCGATCACGCCGGTTAAAAATATGACCGCAAAGGTGAGCAGCACGCCCATGCCGGGGACGTGAAAGCCAAACAACGCTTGCGTCTGAACACTCGCTGGCAATAATCGCAGCGTATTGTCCATCGTGTCGATGAGGAGCTTCAAGACCCAGATCGTGATGACCACGGGTATCCACACCAGCACACCGGCGAGAAGGTATTTACGCATTAGCTGGCCGTGGTGGTTGTCGCGGGGGCGGCAGCCGGGGCCGGTGTGGCGACGGCTGGGGCAGCAGGCGCTGCTTCGGTTTTTGCACTTTCGCCGGCTGCGGGTGCGGCCGCCGGGGCAGCAGCATCGGCCTTCGCGGGCGCATCGGCTTTGGCGGCGTCGGGCTTTTTGGTATCGCGAAAATCGGTAACGTACCAGCCGCTACCTTTTAGCTGAAACCCCGGTGCGGTGAGCTGCTTTTCAAAGCTCTCTTTAGCGCACGCGGTACACACGGTGAGCTTGTTGTCCGACATTTTTTGCAGCACATCCTGCGTGTGGCCGCAGGCAGAACATTTGTAGGCGTAAATCGGCATGGGGTTCGATCAAATCAGCTCAAAAAACAAGGCCTCGCGCTCAACATCGCGCATCGGACAATTGGGAATTTGTTATTTTAACACAAGGGCTTACGGTGATTGTGCGGTGCCGCAATGTGCGATGGTGGCGAAGTGAAATAGTCCGTCTTCCAGGCGATGGCCCATCAGCGCTAAATTAGCTCGCAAACACCAAAATTTGCCCCCACCCCCGCATGTCATCCCGAGCAACGCGAGCGATCTCTTCAACTTAAAACTTGCGCGGCACTTAGCGACTACTCAATCACAATCTTATCGAGCCCCTCGGCGGGCTCGGGGTATTTCATGTTTAAGCTTTCGAGTGCGTGAACGAGCACGCTCGAAATCGTGATGTCACGCACCCATTTGCGATTGGCCGGCACCACAAACCACGGCGCGTTTTTAGTTGAGGTCGCACGCATCGCATCTTGATAGACGGTCTGATAATCGTCCCAGCGTTTACGCTCATCGAGATCGCCGACATTAAATTTCCAACGCTTAGTTGGGTCGGCAAGCCGCGCTTCGAGGCGTTCTTTTTGCTCATCCTTTGAGATGTGCAGAAAAAATTTAAGAATCGTGGTGCCCTCTTCGGCCAAGGTACGCTCAAATTCGTTGATCTGGTGAAAGCGGCGTAGCGCCGTTTTGTCGTCGATCCAGCCGTGGACGCGCGTGATGAGCACGTCTTCATAGTGGCTGCGATTAAAGACGACGATCTCGCCCTTGGCGGGGACTTCCTCGTGAATGCGCCACAGATAGTCGTGCGAAAGCTCTTCCGGTGTTGGCGCTTTAAAGCTCGCTACGCGCACCCCTTGTGGATTTACACCAGAAAATACTTTGCGAATCGCACCGTCTTTGCCGCCAGTATCCATGGCCTGCAAGACAACGAGAACCTTATGTTTTTGCTCAGCGTAAAGCACGTTTTGTAGCGCCGCGAGCTTGGCGTTTAATTCGCCAAGCTTGGCAATCGCGTCGTCCTTAGTGCCCTTAAAACCGCAGGTGTCGCTGGTGTCAATCGCGCTCAGTTTGGTTTTGCCGGTGGCGAAGATCGGGCTGATGATTGCGGCGTTAGATTTTTTGGCCATGTGAATTCCTTAAATTGCGCGGGGTCGAAGCGTAGGATAATCGCATAACTCTTTCACACTGACAAATACCGCCATGACACTACCCGCCACAATGCAATTTATTTCCGCTACCGCGAGCGGTGCTGCCGAGGTGATGACACTTTCCACCGGCTCACTGCCGATCTTGGGCGCGCACGATGCGCTTATCCGTGTGGCCTACGCGGGTGTGAACCGCCCCGATATTTTGCAGCGCCAAGGTAGCTACGCGCCCCCGCCCGGTGTCTCACCCATCATGGGGCTTGAGGTGTCAGGCGAGGTGATCGCGGTGGGCGCATCGGTCTCGAACGTGCGTGTGGGCGACAAGGTCTGCGCGCTCACGCCCGGTGGTGGCTACGCGGAGTACGCCGTCACGCCCGCGCTGCACTGCCTGCCGATTCCGGCAGGCTTATCGCTCCTTGAGGCGGCGGCGCTACCCGAAAATTTTTTCACCGTCTGGGTGAATGTATTTGACACCTGTCGGCTTAAACGCGGCGAGAAATTTTTGGTGCATGGCGGCTCATCCGGCATCGGACTTACCGCGATTCAGCTTGCCCACGCCTTTGGCGCAGAGGTCTTCACCACAGTCGGCAATGGCGAAAAAGCCACGGCCTGTATGGCCGCCGGGGCAGATCATGTGTACAACTACAAGACAACCGACTGGGTCAGCGAGATCGCCACGGCTACCCAGAAAAAAGGGATTAACGTGATTCTCGATATGGTCGGCGGCAGCTACATCGAGCGCAATTTGCGCGTGTTAGCGCTCGAAGGTCGCTATTGCTTCATCGCGTTTTTAGAAGGCGGCAAAGCCGAAATTGATTTTCGCCCGGTGATGATGAAACGCCAGACCATTACTGGCTCCACCTTGCGCGCGCGGCCCGATAGCCACAAAGCGATCATCGCCGAAGCCTTGCAAGCGCAAGTCTGGCCCCTGATTGAAGGCGGTTTTGTGAAGCCTGTGATTCATGAAACCTTTGCGCTCAAAGACGTGGTGGCCGCGCATAAGCTCATGGAAACGTCCACGCATATTGGCAAGATTATGTTGAAGGTGGGCGGGTAAGTTACGGCGAAGTCGCTGAAACGCCGCGCCAGTGCTTGTGTTTCGCACTTAGCGCAACGAGTATCGTTGCGTAGGCGTTAGCGCTTCATGTATAGTCTTTAGCTATCCATCGAGAAAGGCAAACCATGTCAACACAAACTATTTCCAAGTGGGGCTCTAGCCTTGCGTTTCGTCTGCCTGCGGCCTTCGCGAAACAAATGCGGCTCGAAGAAGGGGCAACGGTGCAGCTTGCGATTGACGGAAAACGCCTCGTCGTGCAGCGCGTAGAGTCAGCCCCGGATGAGAAAACTTTTTTTGCGGCCGTAAAAGCGAGCCAAGCGGCGCATGGCCTCGTGCGCGTCGGTGCGGCGCGCGGGAAAGAGATTCGATGACGGCTCCGGCTGCGGGCGACATTATTTCATTCAAGCCAGAATTAGACGCGAAAGGCCACGAGCAACAGGGCGCGCGTCCGTGGCTGGTGGTGTCGGTAAAACCTTACAACGAAGCCGCCAAAATGGTGATGGTGTGCCCGATCACGTCGCATCAAGGCACGGCGACGACGGCGAATGCAGCGGAGGTTTTACTGCCAGCAAGCTGTGGCGCTTCGGGAGTCGTGCTCACGTTTCAACTTCAAACAATTGATTGGCAGGCGCGCAAGGCAAAGTTATTGGGGGCGGTTCCAGTGGCAACGCTAAAGTCGGTGCAGCGGAATTTGCGGATGTGTTTGGGCTTGTAGTTGAATCGCGAACTGGCTGGAACGCCGCACCAGTGCTTGTGTTTCGCTGTTTTCTCACATCGGTTTTAGGCAACAACTAGGATTTTTATGCGCTATCTCTTCGCCTTTATTTTCGCTTTCATTGCCATCACCAATGTGCTTGCGGCACCGGTCAGCGCTGCGGATGTTGAAAAAACGATCGCCCTGATCGACGCGGCGATTGCGAAGCGTGATGCGGCAGCGCTCGGCAACTATCTGAGCCCCGACTTAAAAATCGAGGTGCATTTACGTGCCGGGATTCAGCGCGCAACCATCCGCGTGAGCAAGACAGAATTTTTGGCGCAGGCGAAGCAATCGTGGGCTGCCGCGAGTGACTACCAGTATCGCCGTGCAGGCACGAAGACCACGGTGGCAGCGGACGGCAATAGCGCCACGGTCAGTGCAACCGTGTTTGAGATCATTACGATTTCGGGGCAAACCGTCACCACGCGCACCGACGAAGTGCTCACACTCGCGCGCGTGGGGGCTACCCTACAAGTCACCTCGATTATTGGTGAGGCGATGCAAAAGTAATTAGCGTGACGACCCGCGCGCTGACGAAGGCCCACGGTTTGCCGCCGAGCCGCGAATCAAGGTACCCACGCCACCGCTGGTCAAAATCTCCAAGAGCAGCGCGTGCGGCACCCGGCCGTCAATAATGTGGGCACTCTTCACGCCGTTTTTTACCGCATCCAGCGCGAAATCAATCTTGGGCAACATGCCGCCCGAAATCGTGCCGTCTTTAATCAGCTCGGCAATTTTTGCGGCCGTCAGATTAGTGAGAATGTTGCCCGCCTTGTCGAGCACACCTTTGATGTTGGTGAGCAAGATGAGCTTCTCGGCTTGCAGCGCAATCGCGATTTTGCCCGCGACCACGTCGGCATTGATGTTGTAGGCGGTGCCGTGTTCGTCCACGCCGAGCGGCGCGATCACGGGGATGAAATCTTGGGTGTCGAGCAAGTCGATGATGGCGGTGTCAATGCTCACCACTTCGCCGACCAAGCCGATATCGATTTGTTTACGCTTGTCTTCGGTCGATTGAATCGTCATCTTGCGGGCGTGAATGAAGTTGCCGTCTTTGCCGGTGAGGCCGACCGCTTTGCCGCCCGCTTTGTTAATCAGCGTGACGATTTCTTGATTCACCAAGCCGCCGAGCACCATCTCGACCACGTCCAAGGTTTCGTCGTCGGTGACGCGCATGCCTTGAATAAATTTACCCTCTTTGCCGATTTTAGTGAGCAGCGAATTGATCTGCGGCCCGCCACCGTGCACCACGACCGGGTTCATACCGATGAGTTTTAAGAGCGTAATGTCCTCGGCGAAATCTTCTTGCAATGCCGGGTCGGTCATCGCGTTGCCGCCGTATTTCACAACAATATTTTTATCCCAAAATCGCTGAATGTAAGGCAGCGCTTCAATCAACACTTCCGCTTTTTGTGCCGCACTCACCGTCGCCATGACGGCGGCGGCGTTTTCGATTCGTTGCTCGGCTGAGCGCTTGGTTTTGGGCGCTTTGCTGGCGGTGCTTTTGGTGGTTGATTTTGCGGCGGCAGATTTTTTTGCAGCGGGGGGCTTTTCGGGCATTTCGTTCTCCGGGGATTGAGTTAATTGCAAACCAGATTTTAAGTGTAAAGCTAGGTGCGGCGCGCGCGTTACTCCGCCTTCACGCCACGGGACATTAATTGCTGCAACGCGTGATGTGCATTGAGGCCATCAAACAAGACGGCCGCGACCGCCTCTGAGATTGGCATTTCGACGGCAAATTTTTTCGCCAGCGCCCGTGCGGTTTGTGCCGAATTGACCCCCTCGGCGACGTGGCCAAGCTCACGCAAAATGTCTGGAAGTGCGCGCCCTTCGGCGAGTTTGAGGCCGACGGTGCGATTGCGCGAGAGCGTTCCGGTGGCCGTCAAGACAAGGTCGCCAAGCCCCGTGAGACCCGCGAAGGTTTCGGCACGCCCACCCATGGCGACACCTAAGCGCACCATTTCGGCGAGCCCGCGCGTGATGAGGGCGGCGCGTGCGTTTTGGCCGAGCGCCATGCCGTCGCCAATACCGGCGGCAATCGCCATCACGTTTTTAAGCGCGCCGCCGAGCTCGACACCGATCAAGTCGGCGTTGGAGTACACGCGCATGGCGCCACCATTTAATTCAGGGGCGAGCGATTTAGCGTAGGTAAAATCGTTGCACGCAAGCGTTAACGCGCACGGTAGCCCAGCGGCCACTTCGGCGGCAAAGCTTGGCCCGGAAAGTACGCCAAAGTGCGCGCCAGCACTCGCGATTTCAGCCACCACCTGATGCGGCAATTTGCCCGTGTCGGCATTAAAACCTTTGCACGCCCAGACGATGGGGAGTGTTGAACGTGCTCGCAGTACTTCACGCGCCGTGTTAGCGAGCCCACTGGTGGAGGTGACGATGAGCGCAAGATCAGCCGCAGAAATCGCGTGCGATAAATCAGCCGTGAGCGCCACCGTGGCAGGAATTTTTACGCCGGCAAGGTAGCGGGTATTTTCACGCGTAGCCTCAAGGTCAGCCACCAGAGCGGGGTTTCGGGCATAGAGCGTGACGGCATGTTTGGCCGCAAGAGTGGCCGCAAGGGCTGTTCCCCAAGCACCCGCACCGAGAACGGCGATTTTCATGTGCCGCTATTTTTCATATGCCGCTATTTTTCATATGCCGCTATTCGCCAAATACTTGTGCCGCCAGCACGTAGCCCGCCTGCCCATCGCGATGCGCGACGGATAGCCAAGCGCCTTGTGGTGGGCCGATTACTTCCAGCAATACACCGCGCTCGGCGGTGAATACCAGTGGCGAGCCACTCGCGGCAATCGCTTGAACCTCGGCCATAGTTGTTGCGACTTGCACAAAGCGGCGCGGGCCCAGCACGGTGTTATCCACCCAGCCGACGGTGCCATCGGCGTCTCGCACCTTGGTCCACTTATCGAGTTTTACGAGCGCTTCGAGCGGGTAGTTACGCCCCAGCACAAAGAGCTTGCCAGATTTCGCTCCCAGCGCGTCGTAGAGAATCGCCGGTTTTTCACC
>JAYVGG010000307.1:0-3787 GCA_043772475.1 Burkholderiales bacterium | reverse complement strand
CCGGCTTTTTTGTTATTTTTCTCGCCGGCCTCTCGTGGAAAATCTTAATCGCTGGCGGTGTTGCCGCACTCGTTGCGATGCCCTTTGCTTACCACCTGCTGCACGATTATCAAAAGCAACGCATCTTGACGCTCCTCGACCCGAACAACGATCCGCTCGGCGCGGGCTATCACATCATTCAATCGACGATTGCGATTGGCTCTGGCGGCGTGGTCGGCAAAGGCTGGCTCGCGGGCAGTCAGTCGCGGCTAGAATTTATCCCCGAACGCACCACCGATTTTATTCTCGCTGTGTTTGGCGAAGAGTTTGGCTTACTTGGAAATTTACTCCTCCTCTTTCTCTATCTCATCATCATCGGCCGTGGTTTGATGATCGCCATTAACGCCTCCACCACCTTCGCGCGCTTGATTGCCGGTGCAGTCACGCTCACGTTTTTCACCTACGCATTCGTCAATATCGGCATGGTGATGGGCATCTTGCCCGTGGTCGGCGTACCGCTGCCGCTGATGAGCTACGGCGGCACCGCCATCCTCTCCATGTTCATCGGCTTTGGCATGTTGATGTCGGTTGCCACGCATAAGCAATTGGTGTCGACATGATTGCCGTATCGGCTCAAAGTCTAGTATTGGCGCGGTGTTTGGGCGTTTCTCTTATGTTGGCACTCGGTGCCTGCGCGACCAAACCGAAAGCGCCAAGTACTGCCGCTACCAAGCCCGGCGGCTACTACCAAGACGATGGCCCCAGCGCCAACCCCCCCGCCAATCTCGACCAAATCGCCGATGCAACGCCGCGAAACGAGCGCTACCATAGCGGTGCCAATAAGCCCTACACCGTGCTTGGCCGAAGCTATGTGCCCGTCATCAACAACGATGCGTTTCGCCAAGAGGGCATCGCCTCTTGGTACGGAAAACAATTTCACGGCAAGCCGACTTCGATCGGCGAGACCTACGATATGAATGCCATGACGGCCGCCCACCCGACACTCCCGCTGCCCTCCTACGTGCGCGTGAGCAACCCCGCCAATGCACGCGCCGTCGTGGTGCGGGTGAATGACCGTGGGCCGTTTCACGCTGACCGCATTATTGATCTCTCCTACGTCGCTGCTGCGAAGCTCGGCATTATTGCGCGCGGCAGTGGCCGGGTGATCGTCGAGCGCGTGTTTGCAGGTGAGCCGCAGGTGGCGATTGCTGCACCGGCCCCAACGCCAAGCCTTATCAGCGTATCACCCATCACCACCGATGCGGGCGAGCTATACCTTCAACTCGGCGCGTTTTCCTCAGCCGAAAACGCCGAGCAATTTAGAACCCGCGTCGCCGCCGAGCTCGATTGGAACCGCGAGCCCGTTACCATTACCTCGCGAGATCGCCTTCATCGTGTTCGCATGGGGCCTTACAAAAGCCGCGACGATGCCGAGGCGATGGCGAAACGCGTATCCGCAACCTTACATTTTTCACCCGTTATTTCAAAACCCTAATCAACCTTAGCCCATGAAAAAATTTCTCGCAGCCTGCTTACTCACCATCCCGATCTTTGCCTCCGCTGGCACCTTGGGCGACATCCCGGCTCCGCCGATTGCGGCGCGCGCGTACTTGTTATTTGATGCGTCGAGCGGGCAAACGCTCGCGAGCCAAGCGGGCAGCGATAAGTTTGAGCCCGCCTCACTCACCAAACTCATGACAGCCTACTTGGTGTTTGAGCAATTACGTGCGAAAAAAATCACCCTTACCCAAACCGTGCCGGTTTCCGAGCGCGCGTGGAAGGCCGAGGGCTCGCGCATGTTTATCGACCCGAAACAAACGCCGACGGTCGAGCAACTCCTACGCGGCATGATTGTGCAAAGCGGCAACGATGCCTCGATTGCACTCGCTGAGCTGGTCGGTGGCGGCGAAGATTTATTCGCGCAGCTCATGAATAAACGCGCCGCCGACATCGGTATGAAAAACACCAACTACATGAATTCAACCGGGCTGCCGGATGCCAAGCACTACACCACGGCTGAAGATCTGGGCTTGCTTGCGGTTGCCCTGATTCGCGAATTCCCGGCTGAATTTAGCTACTACAAAGAGCGCGATTTCACGCACAACAACATTAAGCAGCCCAATCGCAATCGACTTTTGTTTATCGACCCAACGGTCGATGGGCTTAAGACCGGCCACACCGAAGCGGCCGGCTGGTGCTTGATTGCGACCGCGAAACGCCCCGTGGTGGTGGCGGGCCAGCCCGCCGGTGAGCGCCGTCTTATATCCGTCGTGCTCGGCACCGCATCGGATTCTGCACGCGCACTTGAAAGCCAAAAGCTACTCAACTTCGGCTACCAGTTTTTTGATTCACAGCGGCTCTATAAAAAAGGCGAAGCCATTGCCACACCCGAAATTTACAAGGGAAGCCAAAACACCATCAAGCTCGGCTTTGATCGTGATGTTTGGCTCACGCTACCCAAAGATAAATTTGCTGGCATGAAGGCCAATCTCACCACCACGCAGCCACTCATTGCCCCGCTACGCATGGGCGAAAAAGCCGGGATAATGAAGCTCACCAAAGACGATAAAGTGCTGGCCGACATTGCCGTGCTGGCGCTTGAAGATGTCCCCGCTGCTGGGTTTATTGGCCGCGCGTGGGATGCCGTTCGCCTCATGTTTAAGAAATAAATTAGGAGCCATCATGTCGAATCTCTGTATGCCAACCGTATTCCTCAACGGCGAATTTATGCCCATTGAGGAGGCCAAAATTTCACCGCTTGATCGCGGATTTATTTTCGGTGATGGCGTGTATGAAGTGGTGCCGTTCTACAACGGGCGCGGCTTACGACTGCATGAGCACTTGGTGCGCTTACAAAAAAGCATGGATGCGCTCTACCTCACCAACCCGTACCCGCTTGAGAAATGGAAGGCGCACATGACAGCGCTGGTCGAAAAAAACGGGGGTGGTAATGTGGGTGTCTATTTGCAGATGACACGCGGGGTTGCCAAGCGCGATTTTCCGCCGCCGATGGGGATTACACCGACGGTCTTCATGATGGTGAACCCCCTCGCGACCCCGAAGCCGGAGATTTACCTGAACGGTATTTCCTGTGTGACGCTCGACGACTCACGCTGGCTGCGCTGTCAGGTGAAATCGACCGCGTTGCTGGGCGCGGTATTGCTGAAGCACGAGGCCTCAATGGGCGGCGGTGACGATGCCGTCATGTTCCGCGATGGCTACTTGACAGAATCCACTGCGTCGAACATCGCGATTGTGAAGAACGGCGTGATCCTATGCCCGCCGATG
This sequence comes from Burkholderiales bacterium, assembly GCA_043772475.1. GTDB lineage: Bacteria > Pseudomonadota > Gammaproteobacteria > Burkholderiales > Usitatibacteraceae > UKL13-2. The sequence continues at coordinate 520 of JAYVGG010000307.1, read as the reverse complement.
GATAACCTGATCTTGGGCGGCATCACCTACGTGCTGATGATGGAGCTTGCGGAAAAAAACAAATTGCCCATCGAAGTGCGCCGCGTATCGCGCCGCGAAGTTTTAAGCGCCGACGAGATTTGGATTTTGTCCTCCACCAAAGAAGTCTGCCCGATCACCAAGCTTGACGGCAAGCCGGTGGGGGACGGCAAGCCTGGCGGTGTGTTCAAAAAAATGCGGCAACTATTTGATGACTACAAACGCGATCTGATTGCGGGTTGATGGAAGAGACGCTACTAAAATTCCCCACCGATTTCCCCATTAAAGCGATGGGCAGAACCGGAAAGTCCAGCGAGACGGGAAACGCCAATAGGGACGCGGGGTTTGCGGCAACCGTGCTCGCGATTGTGCAAAAACATGCGCCTGATTTTGATGCCCATTCGCTTCAAATGCGGCCGTCCAAAAATGCGAATTTTGTTTCGGTGACAGCAACGATTCACGCAACGTCAAAAGCGCAGATCGACGCGATTTATTTAGAGCT
>JAYVGG010000306.1:0-8843 GCA_043772475.1 Burkholderiales bacterium | reverse complement strand
CGGGGATGGCCGCACGGGTACGCACGGTGCCAAAAGTCTCAACCGTGACCGAGGCAAGCGAAGCGAAGGTGCCAAGTGCAGGCCCACCCTACGCGACCTTGGCTGACCTGAAAGAATGCGTGGGCGTGGCACTGGGCTCGCCCACGCGCTTTGGCAATATGGCGGCACCGATGAAATATTTTATCGACGGCACGGGTGGTGAATGGATGCAAGGTGCCTTGATCGGCAAGCCTGGTGCGGTGTTTACGTCTACGGCCTCGATGCACGGCGGGCAAGAAAGTACGCTCTTAACCATGATGCTGCCGCTACTACACCACGGCATGGTGATTGTGGGCTTGCCTTACAGTGAGCCCGCACTTTCGGCCACAACCGAGGGCGGCACGCCTTATGGTGCCAGCCATGTGGCCGGCAGTGCGGGCGATAAGCCGGTGACGGAGCACGAAGCGACGCTGGCCTTTGCGCTCGGTAAACGCTTGGCACTCACCGCGCAAAAACTCGCTTAAACCGTTTTTTTAGCTAGGTGCGATTTGATCGCGCCAATCACCACCGGCAGCGCGCTCACGACAATAATACCGATGACGAGAAAGCCGGTGTTGGCCTTTATCCACGGGATGTTGCCGAAAAAATAACCCAGATAGGTGAGCGAGCCCACCCACAACGCGCCACCAGCCACCGTGTAGAAAATGTAGGTTGGACGCGGCATGGCACCGAGACCCGCCACAAACGGCACGTAGGTGCGAATAAACGGCACGAAGCGCCCCACGATCACCGTCCACCCACCCCAGCGCGTGAAAAATGCGTTGGTGGTGTCGATGTGCTTAGGGTTCATCCAGCGCGAGTCTTTATTCTTAAAAAATCGCCCACCAAAGGCGCGGCCGATTTCGTAATTCGTGACATTGCCGAGGAAGGCTGCAAGAAAGAGCAGTAACACCAAAAGATGCACGTTCATCGTACCCATGGCGCACATGGAGCCCGCGATGAAGAGTAGCGAATCGCCGGGCAAAAACGGCGTAACAACAAGCCCCGTCTCACAAAAAATAATGAGGAATAAAATGCCGTAAATCCACGTGCCGTATTGCGTTGCGAGCGTGCCTAGGTGCTTATCTAGGTGCAGGACGAGATCAAAAATCCAGGTGATGATTTCCAAGAGCTAGTCGCCTGCAATTAAGGCTCGGCCGAAATGACTTCGGGTTCGCCTTCTTTCTTAATCGGTTTCACAAAATCTTCGCGTGACACCCCGAGATACTTCGCGAGCGGGCAGGCCACCAAGACCGACGAATAAATACCGAAGCAAATACCAATCGTGAGCGCCAGCGCAAAGTAGTACAGGCTAGGCCCGCCAACCAGCAACATAGCGAGCACCATCATCTGCGTGAGGCCGTGGGTGATGAAGGTACGTGAGATGGTGCTGGTAATGGCGGCATCGAAAATTTCTTCGGTGGTGGCCTTACGCATCTTGCGGAAATTTTCACGCGCGCGATCAAATACCACGACGGATTCATTCACTGAGTAACCTAAAATTGCCAACACCGCTGCCAACACGGGAAGCGAAAATTCCCATTTGAAAAAGGCGAAAAAACCCAAAATAATAACGATGTCATGCAAGTTGGCCACAATGGTGGCGACCGCAAAACGCCACTCAAAGCGAATCGCTAGGTAGCCCATGATGCCCAGACAAACAAACAGGAGAGCCAGCGCGCCATCGGTGGCGAGCTCGTTACCGACTACACCGCCAACAATCTCGGTGCGAACCAGCTTTAGTTTTTTCTTCTCGATTTCGGCGGGGCAAACAACATCCACGCTGCGCTGGCTAGTCGCCGCTTCATCGGCGCAAAGCGATGTCATCACGGCATCGTTTTGCAACTGCATGGCGGTATTTTGGCTGCGCGCGTCACCGGCTGATTTCAGCGGTAGCCTGAGCAATACATCCTGCGACGAGCCAAACTTAAGCACCTCGGCCTCGATACCCGATTTATGCAAGGTGGTGCGAATGCGATCTGTATCAGCCGGGTGATCGTACTTCACCTCCATGACCGCGCCGCCGGTAAATTCGATGGAAAGATTGAGCCCGTTTTTCCAGAGAAAAAACACCGCAAGCAAAAACGTGATGAACGAAATCGCGTTAAACACCAGCGAATGGCGCATGAACGGGATCGGTTTTTTGAATCTAAAAAATTCCATGTGAAATCCTTTGAATGCGGTGGCTGTGCTGAGGCGCTAGGCGCTGGCTTTGGCGGGTGCGGGTAGCCCTTGCCAATTCACGTTACCAATCGAAAGCTTATTGACCTTGCGCCCGCCGTAGATGACGTTAACCAACGCGCGAGAAACCATGACCGCGCTAAACATCGAGGTAATAATGCCCAAGCAATGGACAATCGCGAACCCGCGCACCGGCCCCGAGCCAAACACCAGCAAGGCCAAACCGGCGATGAGGGTGGTGATGTTGGAGTCGATGATGGTATCTAGCGCGCGCTCGTAGCCCGCCTGTATCGCCATCTGCGGCGACATACCGGCACGTAATTCTTCTCGTATACGCTCGTTGATGAGCACGTTGGCATCAATGGCCATACCGAGCGTGAGCGCGATAGCGGCAATGCCGGGCAGCGTTAAGGTGGCTTGTAGCATCGACAAAAGTGCGACCAAGAAAAGCAAATTGCACGCGAGCGAGGTAACTGAAACCACGCCAAACAACATGTAGTAGGCGACCATAAAAATAGCAATGAGCGCAAAACCCAGTAGCAGCGAATTTTTGCCCTTGGTGATATTTTCGGCACCTAGGCTAGGGCCAATTGCGCGCTCTTCAATAAACTCCATTGGTGCCGCGAGTGCGCCTGCGCGTAGCAAGAGCGCTAGGTTTTTCGCCGCAGTCGGGCTTTCCATCCCGCTAATCTGAAACTGTGCGCCAAATTCGCCATTGATCGAAGGCCAGGTCAATACCTCAGGCTTTTTATTCTCAATCATGATCATGGCCATGCGTTTTTTCAGGTTGTCGCGCGTGGTTTGCAGCATCGCGCGGCCTCCTGCGCCATCGAGCCTGACGTTGACGATGGGCGAGTTGTTTTGATCAAAGCCCGCCTGTGCATCGGTTACTTTATCGCCGGTAATCACGATCTGTTTTTTGACCAGCACAATCTCGCCACGTGAGCCCACCATCTTGTCGGTGCCAAACGGTGCCGGCTCAGTGCGGTAGCGCTCGAACGCATCTTGGCCACCACCGGCGGCCTGATCTTCCGCGACCAGCCGAAGCTCAAGTGAGGCGGTACGGCCAATCAGCTCTTTACAGCGTGCCGGGTCCAGACAGCCGGCAATCTCGACCAAGATACGGTCAGCGCCCTGCTGCTGCACGATAGGCTCCGATACGCCAAGCTCGTTCACGCGTTTACGCAGCGCCGTGATGTTTTGCTGCACGGCGGCATCTTGCAGTTTTTTGAGGGTGTCGGGCTTAAACGCTAACTTCAGTACGGTTTCGGTTTCGGTTGCTTCTTCGCGAATCAATAGCTCTGGAAACTGCGAATCAAACTCTTTGCGCGCGCGCGTGGCTTCGGCTTTTTCTTTGAAGCGCACAGTGAGCTTATCGGTTTCGCGGCTGATGCCTTCTTGGTAAATCTTTTTGTCGCGCAAGAGCGCGCGCACGTCACCCACGTAGCGATCCACGGCTTTATCGGTCACGGCTTTCATATCGACTTGCAGTAGGTAATGCACACCACCTTGTAAATCGAGCCCGAGCGACATCGGCTGCGCGGCGATTTTGGAAAGCCAGGCCGGTGAATTAGAAATACTATTGAGCGCCACGATATAGCCCTCGCCAATCTTGGCTTGAATGGCATCGCGCGCTTTAAGTTGTATCTCAGAATCAGCAAACTTGAATTTGAGCGCGTCGCCCTCGATCACGCTGCTCAACGGGGTCACGCCCGCCGCTTTTAGCACGGTCTCTAGGCGGCTTTGGGTAGCGGCATCGGCCTTGACGGCGCGCAATCCCGAAATCTGTACCGCAGGCGAATCACCAAAAATATTCGGCAACGCGTAGAGGGTGGCAACAGTCAGCGCCAAGCCGATGACGAGGTACTTCCAAATTGGGTATTTATTCATGACAATCTCGATAGCGGCGGTTGATACGCGCGAGCGCGCGCCTGACAAATAGGAGCGCGGTTATTTCACCACGTCGTTGACGGTGCCAGTCGGCAGTAGCGTCGTCACCGCGCCGCGCTGCACATGAATCACCGTGCCGCCGCCGACATCAACACCAACATAGCCGTCACCGACTTTTACGATCTTGCCGATGATGCCCATGGCGATCACTTCATCGCCTTTTTTGAGCGCATCCACCAAGGCCTTTTGCTCCTTGGCTTTTTTCATTTGAGGACGAATCATCAAAAAATACAGCACGACAAACATGAGCAGAATAGGCAACATGCCGAGCAAAGAATCGCCGGGGGCGGCAGCAGCGGTTTGGGCGTAGGCGGAACGAATCATGGAGTCTCCAACACAGGCAATGAAAGATAAGGTGGGGGAATCTCGCCGTGATTCAAGCGCAGTAACGCTTTTTCGTCAAATCACAGCGAAAATACAACTCGAAATTATACCAGTTCACCCCTGCCAGAGCCTCGTTCTGCGTGGAATTGGGTAACAAAGGCGGCAAACGTATCGGCCTCAATCGCGTCCCGCATCGCCTTCATCAGCACTTGGTAATAATGCAGGTTGTGAATGGTGTTCAGCCTGGCGCCGAGCATTTCGTTAGTGCGTTGCAGGTGATGCAGGTAGGCCAGCGTGAAATTCTGGCAGGTATAGCAGGTGCAGGTGCTGTCGAGCGGGCCGACATCATCCTTATAGCGGGCGTTACGGATCTTCACGTCCCCCGTGCGGGTAAAAAGCCAGCCGTTGCGCGCGTTACGGGTAGGCATCACGCAATCGAACATATCAATCCCCGCCCCCACGGCACCCACTAAATCCTCAGGCGTGCCCACACCCATGAGGTAGCGCGGCTTGTGTGCGGGGAGCTTCGGGGCCGTGTGGGCCAACACGCGCTGCATATCCTCCTTAGGCTCGCCCACCGATAATCCCCCAATGGCGTAACCGTGAAAATCCATCTCAGCAAGGGCTGCCAACGATTCGTCACGCAGGTCTTCGTACATGCCGCCCTGCACAATGCCGAAGAGCGCGTTGGTGTTTTCAAGTTTTGTGAATTCGCTTTTGCAGCGTTGTGCCCAGCGTAGCGAGAGCCGCATCGATTGCGCCGCTTCGTCGTGCGTGGCCGGGAAGTTGGTGCATTCGTCAAAAATCATCACGATGTCGGAGTTCAACACCTTCTGGATTCGCATCGATTCTTCGGGTGATAAAAAGCACTTATCGCCATTGACGGGCGATTGAAAGGCCACACCCTCCTCGGTTATTTTGCGTAGCTCACCCAAAGACCACACCTGAAACCCGCCCGAGTCGGTGAGGATAGGCCTATCCCACGCCATGAAGCGATGCAGGCCGCCATGCTTAGCCACCACATCGAGACCGGGGCGCAGCCACAGGTGAAAGGTGTTGCCCAAAATGATTTGGGCTCCGAATTCTTTAAGCTCCAGCGGGCTCACGCCTTTTACGGTTCCGTAAGTACCTACTGGCATGAAGACTGGCGTATCGACTTGGCCGTGGGCGAGTGTGAGGGTGCCGCGACGGGCAGAGCCAGAGGTAGAATGTAAATTGAATTTCACAATATTTTATAGTTAACAATGTTGGGGTGGGAGCATAATCGTAACTGTTTGCAGAGTAAAACGCCGTCCACGGGGGAAAAGATTGTCGAAGTGGTGGCGTAAGTTGTTACCCATAAAACGTTTAAAAAAGCCAACACTCACATGTTGCAAAAAACTGCTGCTAAAGATTTGAAGGTCGGGCATTTTGTGGCCGAGCTTGATCGTCCTTGGATGGACACACCGTTTTTGTTGCAGGGCTTCTTACTCGAAGACGAGGAGCAAGTCACGCAGCTACGCGATGTGTGTGCGTGGGCGATGATCGACCCGCTGCGCTCAATTGGCGCGGAGTTTGAGCGCTCATTTAAGAAAAAACCCGAGCTTGGGCGCGATCTAGGCGAGGCACCACGCGTGGTGGTCAATCACGTTTATGTACCGAGCTCAGGTGTCGAGGCACCCAGTACCGCCCCCCCCGCGCCGCGCGCCGCTTGGCGTACACCGCCGCCTGCGCCGAAAAAAACACTGGCTCCTACGGCCGCATCCAGAGCCGAGGCCGAGGCATCATCGGGTGCGGCGGACGTGTTGCTTTACAACGTTCGTACCGCAAGCGAAAAATCGCAGCCGCTGGCAGAATCGCCTACGCGCAGCACGCCCGCCCCCGCGAAAAACCAAGGTGGCGGTAGCTTTTGGGGCCAGATGAAGGAAAGCGTCGCGGGCTTATTTGCGCGTAAGCAGCGCGATAAATTTAACGACGGCAAGATGTCGGACGACGGGGATTCACCGCCCGTAGAAAAGCCGCGCTTTATTCCTGAGTCTGTGCAAATTACGGTCTACCACGACTTAGTCGCCGTTGAGAACGAAATCGGTTTTGCCACCGAAACCTACGAGCGCACGGGCGAGCTCCTGCACGCGGTCGTTGAAGATATTCGCATCGGTAACGATGTCGAGCTCGACTCGGTCGAGGGCGTGATCGAAGACATGGTGGACAGCATGGTTCGCAACCCAGACGCGATGATGTGGGTCGCTAAGATGCGTGAACAGGATTTGAACATTTATAGCCACGGCCTCAGTGTGGCGATTAGCTTGGTGGCGTTTGGGCGGCATTTGGGCTACCCGAAAGATCAGCTCGCGCATCTAGGGATGTTGGGCTTACTGTTGGATGTGGGCAAAATAAAGCTCCCGCGCGAATTGCTCGATAAACAAAATCGTCTGACCGCGCCTGAGTTTGAGATGGTAAAAAAACACGTCGACCATAGCGTCAATATCCTCCATAAAACACCAAACGTTCACCCCGATATTGTCGAAGGTGTGGCGCAGCATCATGAGCGCCTTGATGGGAGCGGCTACCCGCACGGCATCGAGGGCGGCAAGATCAGCGTGTTTGGCCGCATGGCGGCGATTTCGGACACCTACGCCGCGGTGACCAAGACGCGCCCGTATGCTGAGACGGTGTCACCCCACGAGGCGTTGCAAATGCTTTCAAGCTGGAGCGGCACGCAGTTTCAAACCGATATGGTCGAGCAGTTCATTCAATCTATCGGCGTGTTTCCGGTCGGTAGCTTAGTCGAGCTTTCTACTGGCGAAGTGGCCGCGATCGCGACGCACAATAAAATAAAGCGGCTGCGACCAAAAGTATTGATCCTCACCGAGCCTGACAAATCGCATCATAAGTTTCCGGTGATGCGTGATTTGCTTTATGACCATTCAGCCACCCCGACTTACATCCGCCGTGGATTGCCCAGTAATTCCTTTGGGCTTGACCCCCGCGAGTTTTATCTCACTTAATTTTTGCTAGGCCACGATGACCGATGCCCCCGATTTTTCCGCCACGATGCCGCCTTTCGGGCTCGCTGGACGCACCCCAAATGGCCAAGCCAATGCGGGCCTCGGTGAGCAAGAAGTGCCGCGAAACGAGCTTCGCGCCTACCTTTCAACCGCCGCAGACCACGCCCGTTTTAGTAAGCGCTCGGTCGCAATTTTGGTGGTTTCGCTGATGCGCCCAGATCGGCTTGATGCCATGACCGGTGTTGCCACCGCCGACATCATGCGACGGGTATTAAAGCGGCTACCCACGGTACTTCGCGCGGCCGACCGCTACACGCAAATTAGCGACGAAAAACTTTGCCTCATTCTGCCCAATTTGCAAAACGTGATGCAGGCGACCTTGGCGGCGAATAAAATTTCGCAAATGTTGGAGTCGCCGTTTAGCTTTGGGGAGCGCATCACGACGGTGCGCCCGGTGATTGGCATCGCGAGCTACCCCGAAGCCGCCAACAACGCGGATGAGCTCATGCTGCACGCCGACGTGGCACGCAAAATCGCGCGGGCGCGCGATTTGACGTTGCACACCTTTCAAAGCGACGATCGCTCTGAGGCGGAAACCTTTCTGGGGCTTGAGAGCGAGCTGCGCGAGGCAATTCGCTCGAGCCAGCTTGAGATACACTACCAACCACTCTGGGATTTGCAGGCCAATACCTGTCACGGGGTCGAGGCGCTGTTGCGCTGGACAACACCAGATCGCGGCGCTATTCCACCGCAAGCGATTGTGCGCGTGGCAGAGTCGAACGGGATGATCGGCCAGCTCACCTCGTGGATTCTCAATACCGTTTTGCGCCACCAATCAGAGTGGAAAAAAGTCGGCGTGCATATGCCTGTTAGTGTGAATCTTTCCACCGTCTCACTCACCGATGGCGATTTACCTGACGTGATCGCGCAAACCTTGGGTACCTGGAATGCGATTCCCGCTGATCTCACCATGGAGATTACCGAAAGCTCGACCATCGGCGATATGGCGCATTCGCTGGCGATTTTGCAACGCTTAAAAAGCTTCGGCCTGCGTTTATCAGTAGACGATTTTGGCACCGGGTACTCATCGCTTTCGTACGTGAAAACATTTCCGCTCGACGAATTAAAGATCGACCGGATGTTTGTTCAACACATGCGCCAAAACAGGGGCGACCAGCAAATTGTGCGCTCGCTAATCGACTTAGCGCATCACTTTGAAATGAAGGTGGTCGCCGAAGGAATCGAAGATGTGGCGACGGCCGATGACCTAAAAAGTTACGGCTGCGATATTGGCCAAGGCTACGTGTATAGCCGCGCGTTGCCGTCGGCGGAGCTCTTACGCTGGCTTAAGTAAACCCCGCAAACTCTAATAGGGACGCGGCT
>JAYVGG010000305.1:0-2321 GCA_043772475.1 Burkholderiales bacterium | reverse complement strand
TGACATGCCAACCGAACTACCTCCAGAGTCCAAGCCCGCAGCATCAGGAGAAACACCATGATTCGTCGCGCGGTAATTTTGGCTCCGGCACGGGGCTATGTCGATGGCAAATACATCGGCGAAGAAAAAGAAGCCAATGATTCAGTGGCAGACAGCCGCCGAGGTGCCGGACGACGCGGCAAGCCCGCCGATGGCCGACGCGGCAAGGGCGGCGGTGACGGTAACGTAGACGGCAACACCACACGCGCACCCAAGCGTGGTCGCAGTGCCGGGGCGACCGGTACGCGGCCACCGGCAAGCGGCAAACGCCCGCCACGCGGGGCCGGTACTGAGCGTGCGCCACGTGCAGCCGGTGTGGGTGCGGCTGAGCGCGGTACGCGCCGTCCGCCGCGCGGTGCCGAGCGTGATCCATCCGCGGCGCTAGGCGGTGTCGGCTTAAACCCAAAGAAACGCGGGCGTAAGGTTAATCCAAGCGTCGCACCGAACCCAAATTTTGCCGGCGACAATCGCGGCAATGCAGCCGGCAATAGTTTTAGCGACGGTAATGCCGCCAGCACGCGCGGCCAAGGCCGCCCGGCACCGCGCAAGGCGCGTCCGACTAAGAAAACCCCGTTTCGCGCGCCCGCACCAAAGGCCTTGATTTCCGAAGTCGCTGAAAATCGCCGACAAGGCGAAGAAGTGAAATCGGGGCAATTCGCCGAAGCACTCGCTGCCTCACAAAACGTGAAGCGTGAAAGGCTCCATAAAATTCTCGCGCAATCGGGGCACGGCTCGCGCCGCGATATGGAAATCTTGATCGCCTCCGGCCGCTTGATGGTGAATGGCATTGTCGCCACCGCCGGTACGCAAGTCGCCGCTGGCGACAACGTACTCCTTGACCATCGGCCAATCAAGCTTAAATTTACCGAAGACTTGCCGCGCATCTTGCTTTATCACAAGCCTGAAGGCGAGATCGTTACCACCAACGATCCGGGCAATCGCATCACGGTTTTTGATAATTTGCCCAAGGTTGAAAACGGCAAGTGGACCGCGATTGGCCGTCTCGATATCAATACCAGCGGCCTCCTCATTTTTACCACCAACGGCGAGCTTGCGAACCGTTTCATGCACCCGCGCTACGAGATCGAGCGCGAATACGCGGTGCGCGTGCTGGGTGAATTAAAGCCAGACCAGCAGCAGCGTTTACTCGATGGTGTGATGATTGATGACGGTAGTGAGGAGGGCGAAGAATCGGCACCAGCGCGCTTTGACAGCATCGAGAAACGCGGCGGTGAAGGGGCCAACCAATGGTACCAAGTCACGATCAAAGAAGGCCGTAATCGCGAAGTACGCAAAATGTTTGAGGCTATCGGGCTCACCGTTTCACGCCTCATTCGCACCCGCTTTGGCCCGATCGCGCTACCACCCCGATTAGTGCGCGGCAAGATGATCGAGCTCGGTGCGCCGCAGGTATTGGGCGTGATGTCAGCGATTGGCCTTAACGCGGATGGCACCGCAGCGGGGCCTCCACCGGTGCGCCGCAAAGAGGTGGGCCCGCGCCCAAAGCGTGCCGCACTTCAAGGCGAGCGTGGCAATCAAACATCAATACCCGATGAGCTTGATCTCGACCAATACGAAAACCAGCCGCTCATGCTGCCGCACGAAGAAGACGAATTGCCCGAGTTTGATGGCAACCGCATCACGCATGGCAATCTCGAAAGCCATGTTGACACCGATTTCAACCTCGATAGCGAGGACGACATGATCGGCAACACCGACGAGAACGCGGTCGCGAACGCCGCGCGTGTCGCGCGCGCTGAACAAGATCGTCGTGGTCAAAAGCGCAATCGGCGTGGCATGTTAGGTCGCGGCGAACGTCGTGCTGGAAACGAGCGTCGCGAGCGTGACCCGAACGATCCACCCGCATTTATTCCCGTGAGTGACATCGCGTTTCGCGAGCTCGCGAGTGCCGCAAACGGCAATCGTGGCGACGCACGAAATCGAAACCGCCCGCCACGACATAGCGCAGACGGCCAGCGCCCCCCGCGCCCAGCGCAAGACGCGCGGCCACCACGCCCCCCGCGCGAGCAACGTCCGCCGCGCTCGCCTCTCGTAGCAGAGGGAAGCGTGACCCCCGGCAGCCATGACGTGCCGAGCGAATTAGGTAAGGGGCGGCGCACGTTTCGCCGTCGCCGTGGTGGCGGTGGTGGCGGCGGTCGCCCACCGCCTAGCACCGGCGGTAATGCCTAGCAGCCTGTCGGACTTAAGGGGAATCGGCTGCAAATTGATCTGGTCGGTGCATATTTCCCCAATTTTCGTCGCCAATAGAACAACTATTGGCT
>JAYVGG010000304.1:0-5422 GCA_043772475.1 Burkholderiales bacterium | reverse complement strand
ACATGCTCGGTGTGGCCTAGGCTGGTTGCGCCAATTAAATGATCGCCTAAAAATTCCAGCCGCAGGTAGTGAAAGCGTTTATCGTCGCGCACTTCTACGTGCTCGCCACCTTCGGCTCCCCACCATTGGCCGAAGGAACTGGCGATGAGATCAACGGTATCGAGCACGTTCATCGACAGCGCGCCAGCGGATACCGCATTTTTCCCCGCCATGTTCATGCCCGCGATGCGCCCCTCATCAGCCGCGATGGGTTGAATTGCGTTCACTGTTCGTTCGCCGGTGGAAAAATCTAGCGACTGCGAAACGTCGCCCGCCGCGAACACGCCGGGCACGTTAGTTTCCATGCGCGTATCGACGAGCACGCCCTGCTCACACGTGACGCCACTGCCCGCGAGGAAAGCCATGTTTGGCTTCACACCTGTCGAGCTGATAATGAGATCAGCCTCAATCGTTTTGCCATTGCCGAGCGTGGCGATAAGCTTCGCCCCTTTTTGCGCGATCGATGTCACCTTGGTGTCGGTGTGTACCGCGATACCCTTGGCCTCACACCACGTTTTAATCATGCCACCTGCCGCTTCCGTCATCATGCGCGGCACCATGCGATTGCCCATTTCCACAATGGTGAGCTTGGTGCCACGTGCGGCGAGTGCTTCCATGATGATGCAGCCGATAAAGCCCGCACCCATTTGCAGCACGGTCGCACCGGGCTTCGCGTGGGCGATGATGTTGCGCGCATCCGCCATCGTCCAGCACTGGAAAATATTCGGGAGATCAATCCCCGGAATCGGCGCTTTGTTTGGCACCGAGCCGGTCGCAATGAGGGCGCGGTCGTAGGCGATTTTCTCGCCACTCTCAAGTAGCGCGTGTTTATTGGCGGTGTCGAGCTTCGCCACGCGGCCCGTTTTTAAGGTGATGCGCTGATCGGCGAAATGGGTTTTGCTTTTGCGTAGGTAGGTGCCCGCTTCGTCGATATTGCCGATGAGTAGATACGGAATCGCCATGCGAGAGTAGGGCGGCACGGCTTCGTCGCCGATGAGGGTGATGGTGTCGTTGGGGGCGTGCTTACGGATAGTTTCAGCGGCAATCACACCTGCGGGGCCGTTACCGATGATGACGTGGTTCATGTTGTTATCCTAAAAATACTGTTATCGAAAGAAAAATGGGCACCCATTACAGGCACCCATTCCCACTCCTCCTCGCTTTGCGCGTATTCGTTTACTTAATTGCCGCCGTACCAAGCCGCTTGCGGGTATCGCCCGATGGCACGCCATCTGTGCCCCAGCCACGCAGGGCATAGTACTCCGGCAACATCTTATCGAGCCCGCTCACAAGCCCCTTCGCAGGGCCTTCTTTCGCGGCTTCCGTCATCAAGCGTTTCGGTAAGTTATCGTCCTTCGCGGTAAAGCCTGCCGCGAGATTAAATTCCTTTTCCATATTCCAAATACGCTCGCCGACTACGTTCAGATTTTCGAGTGACCAGTCGCCTTCACACGCGGCTTGTAGCTGTGGTGCCACGTCTTGCAGCGTCCAGGCGAACGACGTGAAGAGACAAATTCCGGCAGAGTCAAACACCGCTGTCGCATCTTGAAACGCCTTCACCAAACCAGCCTTGCCTTCCGTCACAATCGGGTCTGTCTTCACTGGAATGCCGAGCACTTCGGATGCCACTGTATAGCCACGCAGGTGGCACGCACCACGATTAGACGTAGCGTAAGCCAAGCCCATGCCCTGGATGCCGCGCCCGTCGTAGGCGGGAAATTCCTGCCCCTTCACTGACATCGAGAGATCGGGGTGGCCGAATTTCGCACAGAGGCGCTTTGAGCCCTGTGCGATTTCTTTGCCGAAGCCTTCGCTCTTCGCCACTTGTTCGGCGAAGAACGTCAGCGCCTTGGCCGAGCCAAACGGAGCCTCGATACCAAGCTGCTCTTTTTTGAGCACGCCCATTTCGTAAAGCTCCATCACCGCACCCACCGTAGCACCAAATGAGATCGGGTCGAAACCATCTTCGTTCGCCAAGAAATTAGCATACGTGAGGGCCTCGAGATCGTTCACGCCATTGGCAGCCCCGAGCGCCCATGCGGCTTCATACTCAAGCCCGCCGGATGCATTCCAGTACTCGGGCTTATTGACAATCGTGTAGTGCGATTCATCAATCTTGGAAATTCGCCCGCACGCAATCGTGCAGCCGAAGCACGCTTGGTTCGTCACCAAATTCGTCTTGCCATCGGTCTTGCGCGGCAAGTGCATGGCTTCACCGGAAATATCTTTGGCACCATCAAACTTTACGCTCTGATGATTGCGCGTCGGCAAGGCACCGACTTCGTTAATCACATTCATCAATACCTGCGTGCCGTATTTCGGCAAACCTTGGCCCGTCACCGCGTTATCGGCCAATACTTTTTTGGCCGCCACCGTCGCCTTCATAAACGCCTTCGGGTCTTTGATATTGCCGACCCCCTTGGTGCCGCGCACGGTAATCGCCTTTAGGTTCTTCGAGCCCATCACCGCACCCACGCCAGAGCGGCCCGCTGCGCGGTGAAGGTCATTCACAATCGCCGCGTACAAGCACCCGGTCTCACCGGTGCGGCCGATTGAGGTCACACGCATCTGTGGGTCTTGGTGTTTTTTCTTCAGATTTTCTTCTGTTGCCCAAGTCGTCTTGCCCCAGTAGTCAGTGGCATCGAGTAACTCAGCTTTATCGTTTTCGATATTTAAGTAAACCGGCTTGGCCGATTTACCTTCAATCACCACCATATCCCAGCCCGCCATCTTAAGCTCCGCACCCCAGTAGCCGCCAGAGTTTGAGCAGGCAATCGCACCCGTGAGCGGGCCTTTGGTGATGACGGAGTAGCGGCCGCCGGTAGAAGCCATCGTGCCAGTGAGTGGGCCCGTGGCAAAAAACAATTTATTTTCCGGTGCCAGCGCATCGACTTTCGCGCTCACTTCTTCAGTGAAATACTTTGTCGCGAGGCCACGCTGGCCGAGGTACGCATTCGCCCATGCCATGTTGAGCGGCTCGGGCGTACACGTGCCCTTGGTGAGATTGACGCGAAGAACTTGTTTAGTCCATGCCATGATTGTTCTCCTTAATCTGCGTGCCCAGCGGGCGCATTGTTGAGTTTTTCAGCCCACTGGCGCATTTTGCCAAGGCCAGTCCAGTCGGCATCCACATACGTGATCGCGCCAGTAGGGCAGGCATCTGAGCACGCCGGGTCGCCGCCGCACAAGTCGCACTTTTGCACCTTGCCGGTCGCCTGCACGTAGTTCACCGTGCCAAACGGGCACGCAATAGTGCAGGCTTTGCAGCCCACACACACATCTTCCAAGATAATTTTCGCGCCCGTTTTCACATCCACCTTAATCGCCTCGACCGGGCACGCATGCAAGCACCACGCCTCATCGCACTGCGTGCAGGTGTAAGGCACCTTCGCACCCGTGTGATGGAAATCAAAAACCTTGATGCGCGACTGGGCGGGATTAAACACGCCATAGTTTTCGTAGGAACACGCCATCTCACACTGCAAACATCCAGTGCATTTGGAAGGGTCAATATGAAGTGATCTTTGCACGAGCATCTCCTAGGGCGATGTCACCTAGGCGTGCGACGCTCGGGTGACGAATGGGAAGGGGGAGAGTACGAAACCTATACGGCAGGGACGCAGTGAGTTTGCGTGTGCGGCGGATTTGATTATAGGGATTTGTAAAAAAGAGGCAACGCTGCACTGCAACAATTATCGTTTGCGCTCGACTCGAAGATTGCCGCTCTTAGCGTGGAGGCCCATGCCCGCAGACGCGCCAGCACAACCGCCTCGGCTATAAAGTGCGGCGGCTCGACCAAGGGAAGTACACCAAGTGAAGACTGTTCCAAGAATTGCAGAGCCAGATCGGCGGCATCTTCGTCTGCCTTCGCGGGCTAAAACCACTCGCCGTCGGTATCCACCTCCGCCTCATGTAGCGTGCGCCCAGCTTAGATGCGGTGGTCGGCAACGCGAATTTCTTCTACTTCCTCAAGATAGTAAAGTCGCTCGCAGTAGGCAAGTGCGTGTAACGCCATGACGCGGATAAAATTTGTCTGTGAATCTGCCATTGACGACCCCGGATAGATGTAATTACAATGTGAACACGATGTATTTTAGGTAATAGGAAATTTCATGAAAACAAACATCATTCAAATCGGAAACTCAAAGGGCATTCGATTGCCAAAATCTATACTGGAGCAATGCCAGCTCACGGATGATGTCGAGCTTTTGGTGGAAGGCAACGTACTAACCGTGCGCCCGATTCGCGCGCCGCGCAGTGGCTGGGCAGATGCATTTGCAGACATGGCGCGGCGCAATGACGATGTCTTGCTCGATGCTGATACCGCACTTGCCACGGAATGGGAGAAATCAGAATGGCGCTGGTAGCCGCCCGCTTCGAGGTTTACCTCGTCAGCCTCGACCCCACTCAAGGCTCCGAAATCCGCAAGACGCGCCCCTGTGTTGTGGTTTCGCCAGACGACATGAATCGCCACATCGAAACCATCATCGTCGCCCCCATGACCACTAAGGGCCGCAACTATCCCACGCGCGTACTACTCACCTTTGAAGGCAAGTCTGGCCAGATCGTGCTCGACCAAATCCGCACGGTGGATCGGGCGCGATTGGTTAAGCGTTTAGGCAAGCTCGATGCACGAACGGGGGCAAAAATATTGACGGTGTTGCAGGAAATGTTTGCGGAGTAGGGTGGCGGAATTACACGAGCCAAAATTTATCCATACGCAATTTTCACCCACGCATTCTCGGGAATCTCGGCAAGTGGATTTTTCGATGATCGAAATAGATGTGTTTGCGTTTTCGACATATCTGCGCGATCAAGAGTCACTGCGAGATGCGCGTTCCCTTGATAGCAGGCTTCCCCGCCAAAATAGCGGGAGTCACCACGCGGCGGGAGGGCTGCGTGGTTTTCATGATGGAGGTGAGAAAATTTACCACGGTGGCAAAGCCCGCTTCGTAGCGCACGGAGGGGCTGCGTACACGAGGGTGAACCGAGGAACATCCAGCATCGAAAGCGGGCGAAAAAAACCCCCGTCTCTTGCCAGATCAAGGGTCATCGCTTCGCACTATGGACGATGGGCAAGCATCATTGCGCTAACGAGTAAAAATTTTACACCGCATTCGAGCGCTATTCGGCTCAGCACTTACCAAACGCGCCAGCATAAAAGTGCGCCACCACACAAGTAGGGTGCGCGCCGCGCACGTGGATGCTGCACGAGAGGTAGAAAGCTATCTGCGCTCTCACGTGGGCGAGATGCATTTACGGGGCCACCCGTTGCCCAAAGTGCGCGCCGCTCCTTGTGTTTCGGCATATAGGCAAAAAAATTGAGGTGGACTTGAATCGGTAAAAGGAAGGGGATCCTTGAGGCCAAGCAATCATGTCCCGC
>JAYVGG010000303.1:0-2689 GCA_043772475.1 Burkholderiales bacterium | reverse complement strand
TTGCAAGACGCGCTGCCCAACCTTCACACGAAAATCCAAGGTGTCGCCCAAGAAAACTTTCTGGTCCACCGTGCCTTGCCAAGTATTGATCCCGCCGGTGTTTTGTTCGGACAGTTCAACATCTTCCGGCCGCACCGATAGCATGACCTTCTCACCATTGGCGAACGATTCGCGAGAATACGCGAGCACCTCGCCAAAATCGACTTTCACCCGGTAGTGACCAGGCTCGCTATCTTGGGCGATGACACTGCCGTCGAGGAAGTTGGTTGAGCCGACAAAATCGGCCACGAATTGATTCACCGGCCGCTCGTAAATATCGCGCGGCGTGCCGATTTGCTGAATCACGCCTTGGTTCATGACCGCAATTGAGTGCGACAGCGCTAACGCTTCCGATTGATCGTGCGTGACGTAGATGGTGGTGATGCCGAGCTCGCGCTGCAAGCGCTTTAACTCGAAGCGCATACTTTCGCGAAGCTTCGCATCCAAGTTCGAGAGTGGCTCGTCGAGGAGCAACAGCGGCGGCGCCATGGCGAGCGCGCGTGCAAGCGCTAAGCGCTGCTGCTGCCCGCCGGATAGCTTGGTTGCTTCGCGGTCGGCCAAGTGATCGAGCTGCACCACGGTCAAGACGCGCATCACGCGCTCACGAATCTCGTTCTTGGAGAGTTTTTTCTGCCCAACCTCAAGCGGGAAAGCGGCGTTTTTGAATACCGTCATGTGTGGCCAGATCGCGTAGGACTGAAACACCATGCCAAAGCCACGACGATTGGGGGCCACAAAGATATTTTTGCCAGACGAATAGACAACGTTGCCCGATACCGAGATCTCACCCAAGCGCGGGCGCTCAAGCCCAGCGATAGAGCGTAGCGTGGTGGTCTTGCCGCAGCCCGATGGCCCCAAGAGCGTAAATAATTGCCCCTCGGGAACCTCGAAGGTCACGTTCTGCGCGGCCTTCACAATCTGGCCTTGGTCGTTTGGATACTCGGTGAATAGCCCGGTTACTTTCAACATTGCCTAACCCTCCTTAACGCCGAACTTGCGTCCGAGCCATTGTGCAATCATGACGAGAATAAACAGCGCGAGAATAAACAGCACGCCGAGTGCTGACAATTCAACGTACTGCCCGTTTTCCCATAGCTCCCAGATCACGATCGAGATCACTTCCGTGCCGGGGCTATAGAGCAAGATCGAGCTTGAGAGCTCACGAATCGAAACAATCATCACGTAAATCCAGCCTGCCAAGAGGCCCGGTTTTAAGAGCGGCAAGATGATGCGGCGAAACGTAGTCCACCACGAAGCCCCGCTCATCGCGGCGGATTCTTCAAGCTCCTTGTGAATTTGCAGCATCGAGGTTGTGTTGTAGCGTAAGCCATACGGCATGAAGCGCGTCACGTAGGCGATGAACATGATCCAAATGGTGCCGTAAACGCCGATATCGACGTTGAGATAGAAGATCATGATCGCAAGCCCAAGGACTAGGCCTGGGAACACCATCGGGAGTGACGCGATGTTATCAAGCAGCCACCGGCCCGGGAGCTTGGTTTTCACCACGATCCAGCAGATGACGGACGTGACCAACATGATGATGGTGGCGCTGCCGAACGAAAGCATTAGGCTATTCCACACCGAGCGCGCCAGATTGGGATAGGTGAAAATAAATCGGTACGGGTCGAGGGTTAGGTTTTGTAGTGCCTGCATCGAAGGCACCTGATAAAACTTTTGCAGCGACGACCAGAGCAGCACCAAAAACGGCAGCACCACAATCAACAGAAAATAAAGAATAAAAATGGCCGCCGAAACATAACGCCACTTGCCCAGATCAATCAAGCGCGGGCGAAAGCCCTTGCCGGTCATGGTGGCGTATTTGCTGCCTTGCGTGGAAAGCTTCGATACAAAATAAATACCGATCGTGGTGATGACAAGCAAGGTGACCGCGTAGGCCGAGGCCAATCCCACTTGGCTAGGGTAGCGATGCACAGCCTGATAAATTGAGGACGTGAACACCTGAATACCGACTGGAAGCCCAAGCAGGGCGGGCACTTCGAAGGATTCGATGGCGCGCACAAAGAGAATTAAGATGGTCGCAAAAATAGCCGGCCACGAGAGCTTTAACGTGATGTTCCACGCCACCTGCCAGATATTGGCACCACTCATCATCGCGGATTCTTCAAGCGATGGATCCATCGAGCGAAACGCGGCCGTCATGAGCAAAAACGCCATCGGCGAATAATGGAGACCATCGACCCAAATCATGCCCCACATCGAGTACACGTTAAAGAAGACATAGTCGGTACTAAACCAGTTTTGCAGCACTAGGTTAACGATACCAATCTTTGGGCTCCCCAATAAAATCCACGCCACCGTAAACAAAATGCCGGGGATGATGAGCGGAATAATCGAGAGCGCAAAGAACAAAGTTTTGAACGGGGTGTTGGTGCGCTCGTTCATCCACGCCAGCGTGGTGCCCAAGAGAAAGGCGAAGATCGCGGTGCCGGTCGCAAACTTAAGCGAATTCCAAAAGAGCACGAGCGTTTCGCGGCTGGTGTAGGCCTCGGCGTAATTGCCTAAGGTGAACTCGGCCGCTTTAGAGGCAGTCTGTGGTGTGAAGAAACTCTGCCAGAGCAAAAAGCCGAGCGGCACCACCGCAATGTAGGTAACGAGTGCAACGCAAACACCGATCACGATCCATTTG
>JAYVGG010000302.1:0-2941 GCA_043772475.1 Burkholderiales bacterium | reverse complement strand
TAATGCGTTTAGTCGAGGCGAGCGCCCAACCTTCTTCGGCCACGTCGCGCTGCAATTCGGTGAGCTCAATCGGATGAAAATCTTGTGGGCGCGAGCGCTCAGCCTTGGCTAAGCGTAAAAATTCGTCGGCAAGATTTAACGTGCGGCGCGCGTACTTGCCCACCCGGTCTACCAGCTTATCAACCGGCATACTGTCTGGGTCTTCCGTGCGGAGCTCAATCAAGGTCAAAATCGAAGCCTGCGGTGAGCGCATATCGTGCGAGAGAAACCGGAGCGCTTCGTCACGCTTGCGTTCAGACTCGCGTAGCGGCGAAATATCGACCACAGTGACGATGGAGCCAGTCTGCGCGCCGCTAAACGAAAATGAGGGTGCCAACTGCACTAGGTACTCACGGTCGTCGCCCGCGCGCGCCTCTACCGACACCACTTTGCCCGTCTCGTAGGTGCCCGCGAGCAGCTCCCGCCAAGTCGCGGTATCGTTTTGTTGAAGGCCTGCCATCAATTCAAATAAGTCGCGGCCTTCGAGCAATGCAACCCCGGCTTTCTCTTTTTCAGCATTCGGTGTTGCCCCAAACAGCGTGTCAGCGCTAGAGTTTGCCAACATCACGCGGCCATTCATGTCGCTCACGAGCGCGGCCTCTGGCAGGCTTTCGATGCTGTCCGAAATAAAGCGATTCAAGTTTCGCATCCGCGCCGTCGCCAGTTTCAAGGCACCGATGCGGCGCTCGATCACGTCAGGCACAAACTCGCGCGTCGCTAAGCGCGGCGCAATTGCCTGAGAGGCTTCGAGCGGAACCAACGAGGGTTCAAGCGCTAAACGGCTTAGCTCTTCGTCAAAATACTTTTGCGTCGCCTCAAGCTTGCGCCAGCTCCAGAGCGGGTAAGCGAACATCATCCCCAGTACCGCCACCACGGGCGGGAACCACCAGCCCGCGTAGCGCAGCGCAACAATTGCCCCTCCCACGCAAAGTGCCGCCAACGCCACCGTGATGATGAGCGATTGGCGCGGCGAGAGCCACAGGTAGGCCAGTAGCGCACCAATCACCACGAAAATCGAAATGAACCCGCTCACAACCGGGCTCACGTGCTGGATATTGATTCCTTCTAACATGCCCTGCATCACATTGGCGTGGATCTCAACACCTGCCATGGCACGGTTTTCGCCCGAGACGGGTGTGGGGAATTCATCGCCCAGCCCCGCAGCGGTCATGCCGACAAAGACGAGCTTGTCGCGAAAAACTTGAGGGCTTACATCGCCTCGCAAAACGTCAATGTAGGAGACGAATTTGAAGTGCTGCGGCGGGCCCGCGTAGGGGATGTTGTAGGCTTGATCGGTCGTCCACGCGTCGGTGGGGGCGCGCACCGCGTCGGTGGCACGTTCGCCGAAGGTAAGTGAGCCGTTAAGCCAACGCGCCGGATCGGCGGCGGCGAGCATGGCAACACCGAGCAGGCCGTATTTTGGTACGCCCCAACCGGCACGCAAATTTGCCCGGCGCACCAAGCCATCGGCATCCATCTGCGTGCTGATATGCCCAAAGCCCACAGCGGACGCGGCGATTTGCGGTATCGGTAGCGCCTCATTGACGAGCCGGCCTTCGCCTACCCGAGGAATCACGGGGAGGATGACGTTGCCATTGGCGCGAATCGCCTCAGCCAGCATTTTGTCGGCCTCGGCGGTGGAGGCCTCGTTAAAAATAACGTCGAGCGCGATTGCTTTAGGTTTGCCCTCAGCGAGCTTGGTGAGAAGAGCGGCGTGCAGGCGCCGATCCCATGGCCAACGCCCGAGCTGAAGTATGCTCGGCTCGTCAATCGCGATAATGACAATATCTGGGTTGGCTGGGCGCTGGTACGACTTCATTGCTAAGTCGTACACTGAATTTTCGACCCTTGAGAGCGAGTCAAACTTAACGGCCAGCACCACCAAGGCGGTGAGTGCCACGGCAATGATGAGCCACTCGCGAACAACCGGGTGGCGCAACCAGCGCGAGAGCGCTAACACGGCACGCTCAGACGAACATGCCGCGATTGCCGGTCACACAAATCAATAGATTTCAATGCTCTGCCGCTCGCTCCATGCGCCTGGGGCATCGCCAACAACACGCACGCGCGCGAAGTAAAAGCCACGTGAAAGGTCGCCAAGCTTGAGCTGATTGCCCTGCACTTCTTTCACCGATACCACGTTACGGAAATTTTCATCGGTGGCAAGCTGCAACTGGTACATACCGGTCGATTCGCCCGTCCACGCGAATGCCGCAGACGCGCCGGTAATTTTGGTTTTGAGTAGCTGTACGGCCGGTGAACTGATGCTAAACGACGACACGGTCGAGAATTTGCTGACATCGCCATCGCTGTCGGTGCTGGCAACGCGCCAGTAATAAGTACCCGGCTTTAAGCTGGCAATTTTTGGCAACAGCGGGGCGACGAGGCCGCGCTCTTCAATCACGGTGGTGGCAAAGCTTGCATCACGCGCCACCTGCAAATGGTACGACTTTGCCTCGGCACCGGCAGGCCACGCAAAGCTGACCGAGGGGGAGGTTAAGGTGCTGGCGTTACCGGGCCGCGTGGCGAGCGCTGCACCTGCTTTGGTATCGGCTAAGGCCGGGGCGAGTGGGAATTTTTTAACGCGAAATCCATGGACCGCGTCTTTGCCCTCTAAGCCCAGCCCATCAACGGCGCGCACGCTGAGAAAGTATTCGCCCTGATCCACGCCATCAAAGCTGACGCTTGGTCCATCGGTGACGCGGCTGACCACGACTTGTTTAAATTCCTTGTCACGCGCAATTTGGCTGCGATATTTCGAGGCCTTCTCGACCGCGCTAAACGCGAACGCAACGGCCGTTGTTGCCACTCTTTCAGGCGCACCCGTGAGTGCCGGGCTTGGCAACAGCTCAATCGGCGGCAATGGGGCTTTGCCGAGCTCAGCAATCGTGCCAAAACCGCC
>JAYVGG010000301.1:0-4471 GCA_043772475.1 Burkholderiales bacterium | reverse complement strand
GGCCCATCACACGCCAAGCCATTTGTCTTCATCCGCGCGCCTAGCGTGGCCCATGGCTTCGAGCGATTCCAGCAAGGGGGTGAGGCGTTTTGCCCACGCGGCTTGTTTGCCGAAGCTGCGCGCGATTTGTTCTGCGCTGAGCGGGTGATTGGCCGCTGTGAGGATTTGTGCGATGGCGCGAATTTGTGCGGGCAAGGTTGCAGGCCACGCCGTGTGGCCGCTCGCTGTGCTGGCGGTTTCGTCGGTTGCGACATCGAGCGTGCCTTGCTGGTGCGGCTTGGCGGCGGTGAAGGCGGCGGGGGCTTGGTATTCGGGGCGCAGCCAGTGTACGGTGCCGGTTTTTTCTTCGGCCGCGCGGGCGAGATTGAGCTCGACTAAGCGCGTTAGGAGTGTTGCCGTAAGCGCTTGTTTTTTCGCGCTGCGGGTGGCGGGGTCGGAGGTGGTGGTTGGCTCAAACCCCGCGCCAGTATTAGGGTTTTGGCTTGCCGCTGCATTGATCGTGCAGCCGTTTATCTCATCTTGCGCCGCTGCGAGATCCGCCCAGCCGTAGGCTGCGAGCACTTCTCGATCAAGTTCATCGTGGAGTGACTTCAGCACGCCAACCAAACCCATTTCGTGAATGGTTTTTTCTTTGGCGGTGATGGCTTCACCGGTTCGTAATTTTGCCAACACGTTGTACATGCCCGTGAGGGTGAGTGTGGCGTGTGCGGCTTGCTGGCGCTTGCGATGCGCGTCGAGCTCTTCGGCGAGCTTACGGATGCGCGATTGTTGTTTGGGGGTGGTGATGGGGAAAGGGAATGTCTCGAAGCAGCGTGACTGATTGTAGCGGGGGTCGTTTCCGACCCCAAGGCGGCCACCCAGTGCCAATGCCCACTCAATATGCACCCATGACGACACTACGCCCAAATGGAAAGCGCTATTTGATGCGACGACCACCAAACCTTGGTCAGGCAGCGTAGTACTCGCGATAAATTGAAACGTACGATGTTTCGCCGTCATTGGTGTCGCGATGTATTGCGCTACATGTGCGACTGCAGCGCGAAGTTCAGGTCGCGGCTCCGCAAACACCCACCACCGCTTTCGATAAGAAAGTCTTTGCGATGCTTCGCGTTCAGGCTTTACGCCGACAAGCAATTGTGCAAACGCATGGGGATATTTTTTTCTTGCTTCGCCCTCGGTAAGTCCAAAAAGGTCGATTGCAAACATTCGTCTTGGTTTATCCGTTAAGTCCCGACCATTTAGCAATGGCTTACATGCGCTTGGCTCAACTCTTACAATCGGATGGTCTTGGTCGATCCAGAAACCCGACCCCATGAGCGTAACGCCGCGAAACGCGAGGTTACTATTCGCCTCCAACGCAACCGCCCCCGCCACATTCGCCCCCACCGTCAAATCCGCGTTTATCGTCCCAAACCGCGTTTCAAACACGACATCGCGCGAATCTTCACCCGCCTGCGTTTCGCTCACGACGAGTTTCAATTCGCCCGCTGTGGTTTCCGCCGTGCGCGCCACACCGACCGTCATGGCGATACGTACCGCAGCACCACCAGCGCTATCGACCCACGGGTGATCGGGCACGGCGAATTTGAGCGCGAGTGGGTAAGGCTCGGTGGCGTCGAGCTGGGCTTCGATGACGCGGCGGTTAAACGTTTGCCGCAAACTATTGGTGGTGATGAGGCCAAAGCGGCGCGTGCGGCCGGCGCGCACTTCTTCGGCGGCGTGGTGCCACCAATACATTACAAAATCGGCAGACTCGGGCACCGCTTTCCAGGTTGCGCGCAGCGCCTCGGTATAGCCGTCACCGAGCGCCTGGCGCATGGTGGCGGCACCGATAAAGGGCGGATTACCAATAATGAAATTGGCTGAAGGCCAAGTAGCGGCGCGGGGTTTGACGTAGCGTTCGGTGCTGACGGTGGCGCGCGCATCGGGCACGGGCTCACCGGTTACGGGGTGGGCGGTGGTGGTGCGGCCATCCCAGCGCGTGATGGCTTTACCGGCGGCATCCATCACTAACTCTATGCGCTCATAGCTGATGAGGGCATCGCGGTTTTCGATATTGGCGAAATCACGCAGCACCGGCACCGGCGGGAGTACCTGCCCATGGGTGCGAAAGTGCCACTGCAAATAGCCAATCCACAAGACAAGCTCGGCAATGGCGGCAGCGCGGGTGTTGATTTCGAGGCCGAGAAATTGGTGCGGATCGACGGTGAGGCCTTCGCCTTCGATCAGGGCTTGGGTGTCACCAAAGGCTTCGAGCTGGTTGAGCACTTCGCCTTCGAGGCGCTTCATGTGCTCTAAGGTGACGTAGAGAAAATTGCCCGAGCCGCAGGCGGGGTCGAGCACGCGGATGCCGCAGAGCTCGTGATGAAACGCGCGCACCATGGCTTTGGCCTCACTAAGCTTGCCCTCACGCGCGAGGACAAGTGCGGCCCCTTTGGCGGCATCCCAATCAGCGCGCAGCGGCTCGATCACCGTGGGCATCACCAAGCGCTCCACATACGCGCGTGGGGTGTAGTGGGCACCTAGTGCGTGGCGCTCTAGCGGGTTTAAGGCGCGCTCAAGGAGTGTGCCAAAAATGGCGGGCTCGACGTGCTTCCAGTCACACACGGCGGCCTTACGCAGCAGATCAATGTGCTCACGTTTCAGCGGCAGCACATTGGGCTGCTTAAATAATTTGCCGTTAAAGCGCAGCACATTGCCACGCAGCGCAACCGAGAAATCGCCCTTATCCATGGCGCGCCATAGCTCGCTGATGAGGGGGACAAATTGCTCGGGTGCAGCCGATAAATCGGAGAGCAGATTGGCGAAGGAGCGTTTGGGTAGCAAGCCCACGTCTTCAGCAAACATGGAGAATAAGCAGCGGGTAAGAAAGCCCGCGACTTCTTCTGGCGGGTGATTGGCGTCTTCAAGCGCTTTGGCAATGTGCGCGAGATGTTGGGCGACATCGCGCGTGACTTTGGCGGTGGTGCGCGCCGGGTCGAGCGAGAGCGGGTCATTCCACAGGGCTTGCAGGCGCTCGCGGATGTGCGGGTGGCGCAACTCGTCAAGCTTGATGCGGTGGCTGCGTGAATCGGGGAACGGGGTGTAGGTGGCACCGGTTTGGCTGAATTCGGCGTAGAGCTCAATCACATGGCCGACATCGACCACAACCACAAACGGTGGCCGGCCTTCGTGGGCGGGTAGTGCGCGCGCGTAGGCTTCAGCCTGCCCGCGTGCGCGCTGCATACGATCATCAAAACCTTTGCTGGTGGCGGGGGCACCTTTGATTTTTTTAGACTCAAGCACAAAGTGGCCGCGCCGATAGCAATCAATGCGGCCTTCGGAGCTGGTGCCGTCGCCATGCTGAAAAACCACGCGGCGCTCAAAGACGTAGGCGTTGTCGCGCACATCGTCTGATGCAGGGTGTGGCGCTTCGAGCGCAAGGAGGGCGCAGAGTTCGCTGATGAAAAGCTGCGCGTTGGCAAGCTCGCTGCCGGTCGCTTTAGTCCAGCGGGTGATGAAGGTTTCGACCTGCGCTGTCATGCTGAGATGCGCCGTGATGGGTTTTGTTTTTTCATCGGCGGTTTGGGTGAGAGTGTTTTTTAGGGGTGTCGCTGGTGGGGATGCGGCGCTTGCTGGCTACACCTTGGCTGATAGGGATTAAACCAGCACGGGCAGTAATTGTATAGGCGCAGAAATAAAATTGCCGCACAACTCGCCCTGTGCGGCATCTGTATCGGTGAGGTCTGGTCGCCCGGCGAGGGGCACCCCGATATCGGAGAGGTGAAAATTGTGGCGTGTTACGACACGGAAATCAATGCGGCGCGGGGGTGCTTTTGATGTGGCGGCTCGCCTGAATGTGGCGTGGTTATTGGGGTTTGGCTTGATATTGTGGTTGCGTGAGCGTCGCAAACTATTTGGTTTTTGGCCGGTTTTTTTGGCGCGCTAACGGGTAGCGTGGCTGGGTACGAACGACGCTGGATCCCGGATCGGGGTCCGGGATGACGGGGGATTTTGTTGAGGTGTCGCCGTATTGCTGCGTATCGGTTTGCTGGAATGGGGCGTGGTTATTGGGGTTTCGGGCGGTGGTCGCGATTTTTTTATTTATTTTTATTGCTGTTGTTTGATGCCGTGATTCCTCGCACTACCCCACTCCCCACCTTCCCCCGGTTCGGGGGAAGGGGCCTTGCGGCGCGGGTTGTTGGGATATTGCGTTATTGCGATATCGCGCTGTTACACATCCAGATTCTGCACAATCAACGCATTGGTCTCAATAAACTTCCGACGCGGTTCCACATCATCGCCCATCAAGGTCGTGAAAACTTCATCGGCCGCAATCGCATCTTCAATCTGCACGCGGTTCAAAATCCGCACCGCCGGATCCATCGTGGTCTCCCATAGCTGCATCGGGTTCATTTCACCTAAACCCTTGTAGCGCTGGATGTGCATGCTGTCTTTGGCTTGGGTGAGGAGCCACTCGAGGGCTTCGGCG
>JAYVGG010000300.1:0-8919 GCA_043772475.1 Burkholderiales bacterium | reverse complement strand
TGCGCGCGCTTGCCCGTCTCATCAGCCCCTACACGGAATTTGGTGCCACGCACACCCATGTTTGAGGTGGGCGTGCGAATTTCGTAACGTGCGGCCGCGTTACGCTGCTTGGCCACATCGGTCTCAAGGCGGCCTGACTCAAGTCGAACCACGGAATCACCAACGCCACCGGTGTTAGCAAGCTGACGCATGTTTTCGAGGCGAACCGCCGATAGCGATTGCACGGTCAGGGTCGAGCCATCCGCGAGCTTTACGGTGACAAAACCACTTTCACCCGTCGTTACTTTGTCGCCCTCTTTTAAGGTGGCACCGGCCGTAAGGTTGCTGCCGTTGGCTTGCACCGCCCCCTGCACAGAGAGGACTTTAACCAAAGCAGGCTCAGTACGCATCGCTGCGGCTGGAATCAAGATTGGCGAGCCCACTGCCACGGCGTGGGGATTTTTCATGCCATTTAGCTGCTGCAATGTTGCCCAATCCGCCGGATTCACCAAAAAGCGATTGGCGATCTTGATCAGCGAATCGCCCTTTTGCGCCGTGTAGGTGTAGTTGCGATTATCGGTGGCAGCGCCCGCCGAGACGGCATAGGCTGCCATAAGTGCTAGCGATATTGAGCTCGAAAGCGGCCAGATGCGGCGCGTTTGTGAGGGGGCAATCGTCGTGCGTTGGTTAGTTTTCATTTTTTCTCCGGTGGAGTGCGCGTAGTGCAGTTAACGTATTAAGGGCAGCGTAGGCTTACAAGATGGTCAATTGCATTATTTCAACATTTAGGTGGCGCGTGCCTCGACCGCAGGCGCGCGCTCGAGGCGATAGCCGACACGATAAATCGGTGTCAAGCGATAGCCGTTAGCAGCGCCGATATCAAGCGCGCGATAAACTTTAGAAACCAGTGCGTGGACTTCATCGTCCGCAACGGTGCTGCCAGATTTCCAGCAACGCTTTAATTGATCGAGCGTAACGGTGCCACCTAGGGCAAAAAATAACAACGACGCAATCGAGTACTCAGTATCGGTCAGGGCAATGGTTTTGTTGTGAACCGATACGCTATGCGTCTCGGCGGCAAATCGGTAGGGCGGGCACTCCACTAAAACCGGGTCAACCGTGTGTGTGCCCTTGCCATCGTAGCGGCGAATGGCAGCTTGCAGGCGCGCCTGAAGCACTTTTCGGTTTACGGGCTTGGGCATAAAATCATCCGCGCCGCGTTGTAGTGCGGTAACCACATCGGCTTCATCGGTGCGGCTTGTGATGAAAATCACGGGCAATGACCAGCCGTGATCAGCACGGATCATGTCAAGCACCTGCAAACCATCGGCGTCCGGCAGGTGCCAATCCAGAAGCACCGCATCGACGGCTTCTTGCTGCAAAAACTGACGACCAGCCTTACCCGTGTGAACCGCGACCGGCGTGAAGCCATCGGACTTCAAGTAGTAAGTCAGCAGTTCACAGATGGCTTCGTCATCGTCAATAATCAATACACGCATAGCGCTCCTTAATTCTATGCCGTAGTTATACCGGCACGGGGTAGTTCGTCAAATGAACTAAGCCCAAGTTTTCAAAGTTTAATATTTACTGTCGCACGAGCGCAGAAGGCGGCGCTACACGACTTATAGGAGAACCGCCGAAAGCGAGGCCTAGGCGGTAGTGCTAGGCTCGCTTCCCGTGACGCGTTCGAGCCGATAACCGAAGTTATAGATTGGCGTAAGCCGAATGCCGCGCTGAGGCCCAAAATCAAGCTTTTTGCGGATTCGACTAATGTGCGTATCAACAGTACGAGACTGCACATCAGCCGCACGCCCCCATACCGTTTCTGAAATATGGCCACGTGATAAAAGCTGACCAAGATTGCGAAACAAAAATAGACTCAAATCGTACTCTTTATCCGTCATTTCGACCGCCATGCCGTCAAACGAGATGACGCGATTGACGAGATTGACTTGGTAAGGCGCAAGCTCAAGGATTTCGGCCTCTGGTGTGCGCGGCCTAGCGCGCCGCAAGAGCGCATCTACACGCGCTAGAAGCTCCATACGGCGAACCGGCTTAATCATGTAATCGTCGGCCCCGGCAGCCAGCGCGGCAACAATATCTTCTTCGGTATCGCGGCTTGTGACAAACAACACGGGCGTGACGGATTGCTGTTTTTCACGCAGCCACTTCAGGACTTCCGTGCCGGACAGATCGGGGACATGCCAGTCAAGCAGGTAAAGGTCGAAACTCTCGCGGCCAGCCTCACGCACTATCGCTTTTCCAGACGTGAAGTGATGCACCGTATGGCCGGCACCCTGTAGCCATTGCGTCATAGCCAACCCGATAGCAACGTCATCTTCCAACATGGCAATACGCATGGTGTTCCGCCCTTTGGCTCTACATAAAAAATGGTAACGCTAAATTGCGCTGTTCAGCGACAACGTCAACGAACTGCGCTAATTAACAGTTAGCCACATTTTAGACCTATTCGAGGCCGCCAAGGTACATTACTGCCGCCCTTTTCTGCCTAGCGGAAACGCACCGTGGTGATTGCCTGTGGCTCGTCGGGTGCAGGGTCGGCCTTCTCAAGTCGGTAGCCGATGTTGTAGACCGGAACGAGTCGGTAGCCCGTTTGGGGGCAGAGATTGAGCTTTTTGCGCACGCGTGAAACGTGCGTGTCGATCGTGCGGGAGGTCGTCGCTACTATCCTACCCCACACCGAATCAGCGAGAACTTGCCGAGACAAAAGCTTGCCGGTGTTTTTGAATAGAAAGAGTGCTAACTCAAACTCCTTCTCAGTCAGATCAATCGCCGCATCTTGATAAAAAACTTGGCGCGCACTTGCCACCACCCGGTACGGCGGGAAATCCTGTTGGTCGGCATCGCTGCCCTTGGCGCTCGCGCGGCGCAGTAAAGCATTAATGCGGGCAATCAATTCACCGCGACGCACTGGCTTGACCATGTAGTCATCCGCGCCCGCATCGAGTGCCGCGACCAAATCCTTTTCGGCGTTTCGCACGGTCACAAACAGAACCGGCGCGACGGATTTGCGCTCTTCGCGCAGCCAGCTTAGAAATTCAATGCCGGTAATGTCTTTGAGAACCCAATCAACCAAGAATAAGTCGAATGATTCCTTGGCAAGTTGGTGAGAAAGTTTTCGTCCCGAATGAAAAATAGCGCTTTCGTAGTCGGCCTCTTTGAGCCATTTTTGCACAACGCTGGCTACGTCAGCATCGTCTTCCAGTATCGCAATCCGCAAGATTTTCCCCTCGCTACCAAGATAAGAACATATGGCCGCATTTTTCAGATAACCCAAATCGCGGCTACCCGGCGGCTTCTAGTACGTTGATTTCCAAACGCCAATAAGACTAAGCGATTTAGATATGCGGACAAAATATAGCACTAATAATTCACACAAAGTAACAATTTGGTGGCAGGTTTTGCCACTCAAATACGTTTAAGCGAATGGGACAATCAGATCTAGCCTTAAAGCAGTGCCTTCATAGCGCTCTCCAAGCCGCGCACGGTCATCACCTCCATGCGGTTTTGCATTAATTCTCGCGTAATCTTGATCGACTGTGTCCACGACCAATGCTCGGCGGGCGTGGGGTTAATCCAGACGGCGTGGTGGTATTGATCAGTGAGCCGTTTTAGCCACACTTGCCCGGTTTCCTCATTCCAGTGCTCAACACTGCCCCCCGGCTGCAGGATTTCATACGGGCTCATGGTTGCGTCGCCAACGATGATGAGCTTGTAATCCTTACCGTATTTGTTGAGTACGTCTTGGGTTGCGAATTTTTCGCTATGCCTAAGGCGATTGTTGCGCCAGACGGATTCATAAATAAAATTATGAAAATAGAAAAATTCGAGGTGCTTAAATTCGGTTTTCGCCGCCGTAAACAGCTCTTCGCAACGATGAATGTAGTCATCCATCGAGCCGCCCACATCAAGGAACAGCAATACTTTCACGTTGTTATGGCGCTCGGGCACAAGCTTCAAATCAAGGTAGCCCGCATTGTGCGCGGTAGCTTTAATCGTGCCGTCAATATCGAGCACTTCTTCAGCTCCCGTGCGGGCAAATTTTCGTAGGCGGCGCAGCGCCATTTGGATGTTGCGAATGCCGAGTTCGACGTTGTCATCGTAGTCGCGGTACGCGCGCTCGTCCCATACTTTCACGGCACTGCGGTTGCGTGATTTATCCTGCCCAAGTCGAATGCCTTCCGGGTTGTAGCCGTAGGCCCCGAAGGGCGAGGTGCCTGCCGTGCCAATCCATTTTGAACCTCCTTGATGGCGCTCTTTTTGCTCGGCCAATCGCTGCTTCAAGGTCTCCATCAATTTTTCCCATCCGCCTAACGCTTCGATCAGCGCTTTCTCTTCGGCGCTCAGCGTTTTCTCGGCGAGTTTCTTGAGCCACTCGTCGGGGATACCGCGTGCCGAGATGGCGGCAAGCGCTTTATCAAGCGATTCAACGCCTTTGAAATACGCCGCAAAGGCGCGATCAAAGCGATCAAAATGGGTTTCGTTTTTTACCAAAGTGGCGCGCGATAAATAATAAAAATCGTCCACCGAGCCATATGCCACGCCCTTCTCCAGCGCTTCGCAGAGCATCAAATACTCTTTGACCGAGACCGGCAGGCCGGCTTCTTTCAGCCCTAGAAAAAAGTCGATGAGCATTGGTTAACGAGCCGCCAAGCGCTGTTGCAAATGCAGTTTTACAGTTGGCCATTCGGTCGCCAAGATCGAATACACGCAGGTGTCGCGCAGCTCGCCGTGACGGCCGATGTGTGAGCGCAGTACGCCGTCTAGCTTGGCTCCCAACCGTTCAATGGCAGCACGGCTCTGCTGATTCATCCAGTGGGTGCGAAATTCGACCGCAACGCATTGCACCTGCTCGAACGCGTGGGTCAACATGAGAAGTTTTGCTTCTGTATTAAGCGCACTCCGCTGCGCTGATTGGGCATACCAGGTGTAGCCAATCTCCACACGACGTTGCTCGGCAACGATATTGCAGAACGTGGTGGCGCCAACCACACGGCCATCTTCCACGCGCTTCACCACGAACGGCATCATGCTGCCCTCACGCTGTTTGCCTAGGCGAAAGGCGATATTCTCGGCCATTTTTTCAGGCTCGGGCACGCTCGTGTACCAAAGCTTCCATAGCGCGCCGTCGGCACACGCGGCTTGCAAACCAGCGAGGTGCGATAGGGCTAGAGGCTCCAACACCACGTGCAGGCCGGTGAGTGCGATGGGTTCGACGTAGGGCATTAGTTTTTCCGCCCGCGTGAGAGGAACACCAAGCGCTCGAACAAATGTACGTCTTGTTCGTTTTTTATTAGCGCACCATAGAGCGGTGGGATGAGTTTAGTGGTGTCGGTGCCCTTCAACGCCTCCGGCGGAATATCTTCCGCTACCAAGAGCTTGATCCAATCAAGCAACTCGGACGTAGACGGCTTTTTCTTTAGGCCCGGCATTTCACGAATATCAAAAAATACTTCGAGCGCTTCTTTGAGTAGCGCCTTCGTTAATCCGGGGTAATGCACGTCCACGATGCGCTGCATGGTGTCGCGATCGGGGAAGCGAATATAGTGGAAAAAGCAACGGCGCAAAAATGCATCGGGCAACTCTTTTTCATTGTTGCTGGTGATAAAAATAATCGGGCGGTGTTTCGCCACAATCGTTTGCCGGGTCTCGTAAACATAGAATTCCATCCGGTCTAATTCACGCAGCAAATCGTTAGGAAATTCAATATCGGCCTTGTCAATTTCGTCGATCAAAAGCACCGACTGTTCGGGCGAGGTAAATGCTTGCCAGAGCACGCCTTGGTGGATGTAATTGCCAATGTCCTTGACCTTTTCATCGCCCAATTGCGAATCCCGCAGGCGCGAAACAGCATCGTATTCGTAGAGGCCCTGTTGCGCCTTCGTGGTCGATTTCACGTGCCATTGAATCAGCGGTTTACCGAGCGCCGCCGCGACTTCTTCGGCCAGCATGGTCTTGCCAGTTCCTGGCTCACCCTTGATAAGCAGCGGGCGTTGAAGCGTGACGGCGGCGTTGACCGCGAGCATCAGATCTTCGGTCGCGACATAATTGGAGCTACCTGTAAATTTCATGCACTTCAGCCTCTAATTTGAAAGATTTCATTATACGGTTGAGGCGTAACAACACCGCATTGCACACGATTACGCGCGGCGTAGACCCGACGCGCCGCGACGCGTCGGCAAAGGCGATGTTTTTTTGATTTGATTATTATCATCAATTGCCCGAACGGCCAATACTGGCGCGGGGTTTCGGCACATTACGCAATCACTCAGATCGTAACGGCGCGCGCAATACTGGTGGGCGGTACTGGGATCGAACCAGTGGCTTCCACCGTGTGAAGGTGGCACTCTACCGCTGAGTTAACCGCCCAGCAAACAAAATTATACGCGATTGGTTGCCGCACTTAGGGGCGCATTTGCCCGCGCACGCGGCGGGTAGCGCCCTCCACGACAAGAAATAAAAAAGCCCCGCATCGCGGGGCTTTTTACTTGGCGTCCCCAGTCAATCTGACTGGGGATCCACCGAAGAAGATTACTTCTTTGGTGAGTCTTTTGCTGGTGCATCTTTCGTCGGTGCATCTTTAGCAGCGTCAGCTTTTTTAGCTGGCTTGTCAGCGGCTTTGGCTTTGTCAGCTTTAGCAGCTTTGTCGGCTTTTGCTTTTTCGGCTTTTGCAGCTTTGTCAGCTTTTGCTTTTTCAGCAGCGGCAGCTTTATCTGCATCCGCTTTAGCGGCTTTTTCAGCTTTGTCAGCCTTCGCTTTTTCGGCTTTAGCTTTCTTGTCGTCAGCTGGGCTTACTTCTTTCTTGTCAGCTTTCTTTGCATCAGCGGCCATTGCTGGCTCTTTCTTCGCGTCAGCTTTGGCTGCTGGTGCTTTTGCGTCAGCTTTTGCATCAGCCTTCATGTCGCCTTTTTTGGCATCAGCGGCTTTTGCAACAGCCGGTGCTGCGGCGGCAGGAGCGGCAGCGGCGGCGGCTTTAGCAGCGGCTGGGGCTGCATCTTTCGCGGCACCTTTGGCTGCATCTTTAGCTGCTGCGGCGGGCGCTGCGGCTTTTTCGTCTTTCTTAGCTGCGGGCGCTTTGTCGTCTTTCTTAGCGTCTGCGGCGGCTGGGGTAGATTTACCCGCAAGGCTCAATTGGCTCTTGATTTTGTCGTAGGTAACATCGCCAACGCCGTCAACCTTCTTCACATCTTCAGCGGCTTTGAATGGGCCGTTTTTGGTGCGGTAGTCAATGATTGCCTTGGCTTTAACTGGACCAATGCCATCGAGCGACTCAAGCTCAGCTTGCGTTGCGGTGTTGAGGTTAACGGCAGCGAACGCCAGGCTGACGGAGGCAAAAAATGCCAGGATGGTTGCAAAAATTTTCTTCATTGAGGACTCCTGAGAGTGAGTGAGTAGTACCGTGAGTGAAACATTTTTTTGTGTGCGAGCGTGCATCACAACTAAGGCATCCCGCGCTGTATAAAACGGGTGCCCCTCTTAAGGGTTGACACAGTCGCGCCGCATTACTGCACTTGCTGTCATTAAATCGCAAAACCCGTTGATTATAATGATTTTTTTACCTTTCCGCTTACTTTACTGCGAGCGCAAAAATCCCGCCTTTAGCCGTCTGAACCAGTGCGCGATCCCCTAGCTGCGTGAGAGAAACCACGCGGCTACCGTCAGTCGCAACCCGGCCAATCAGCTCACCGTTTTCAGTGGCCAACAAATGCACAAACCCGGTCGCGTCGCCCGTGAGTACGCGGCCGCGCATCGCGAGCGGCGTGCCCAAATCGCGCTTTATGAGTTTTTCTTGCTTCCATACCGTGCTGCCGCTGGCTTTATCGAGGCCGTAGGCGTTGCCAGCCGTATCGGTGACATAGAGATATTTGGCATCAACCGCAACCCCAGACGCGCTCGAAATATCCCGCGCCCAGAGCGCATTTCCCGAAATCGCCTCGACACACGCTGTGCGCCCTTGATAGACGGCGGCACAAATACGCGCGTCATCGAGCACCGGCTCGCCAGCAACATCGGCGACGCGCTCGAGCTCGGTTGAGCCACGGGCAACCGAGATACTGGCCTCCCAATTGGGCTTCCCGGTTTCAGCCTCAATAGCGACCATCTTCCCGCCGGGATAGCCCGCGTAAAGCGTGCCACGGCTTAGCACCACCCCAGCGCTTGAGCGCAGTGTGAGCGCGGGCGCGGTGCGCTGGTAGACCCATTTACGTTTTCCATCCGCACGATTCAGTGCCAGCACGCGGCCATCGACGGTGCGAATAAATACGTGCGTCCCCGAGATCGTCGCTGGCGCTAACACTTCGCCGTTTTGTGCTGATGTCCAGAGCGGCCGGCCGGCTGTGTCAAAGGCCATGACATCACCCTTGATGCTCGACACCACGACGGTATTGTCATTCACCGCCACCCCGCCTGCTAGACGCGTTTTCGCGTCGATTCGCGCGACCGAGCGCCCGTCGAGCGCTCCGATTACGCCAACCGCGCCATCGAGAGCGGCGACAAAAATTTGCTTGTCATTGATACCGGGAACAAATAGCGCCTCGCCCGCCTTACCGACACTTGCCGACCAGGCGACGCTCAGGAGATTTGTCTTAAACTCTGGCAGCGCCGCAATTTTTTCGCCGCTCTTGCCAAACCATCCGCCAATTGTTGTGCAACCGGCAACACTGGCGAGGGCTAGGAGCCCGACCGCAAGGCGAATGACGCGTTGCCCGGTGATTTCGCGCGTCCTCACTTAGCGGCTCCCTTGGTATCGGCTTTAGCCTCAACCTTCACGTCACCCTTCGTGGTTCCGCCAAGCGAATCGAGTTTCGACTGCACGTTTTGCTTAATGGCGCTGCGCTCGGCGGCTTTCTCCACCGCCAGTTGGTAGGCCGCGCGCGCCTCTTCTTTTTTGCCTGACGCAAGCAGCACATCGCCACGCAG
>JAYVGG010000299.1:0-2254 GCA_043772475.1 Burkholderiales bacterium | reverse complement strand
GTTCACGAAGAAGCAATCAAGGCCTTTCAGGCCGGCGAAAAGGAGGGCTAATCGTGTCGAGTCGAAAATTTAATTACAAATCGTTACTACGTGGCCTGTTCTCTATCGCCGTCTTTATTATTCTTTGGGAAGTCGGCGCGCGCTCCAAGCAGTGGCTGGGCTTGGATTTGTTTAGTCCGCTACGCAGTATGTTGAGCGGGCTCGGCTTTAAGACCGCCTATCTACCGTGGATCGGTGCGATACCGGCACCGACTGAGGTGTTGACGGCATGGGGCGGCGTGATCGGCGACGCGGGCTACTGGCATAGCTGGTACATGAGCTCGTTTCGGGTTGCGGCCGGATTTATTGCCGCAATGCTGATTGGCATTCCGTTTGGACTCGCGCTGGCCGTGAGCCGCACGGCTTACGGCATTGGCTTCCCGGTGTTTGAAGTGTTGCGTCCCATCCCACCGCTCGCATGGGTGCCAGCCTCGATCATCTTTTGGCCCACACAAGAAATGTCGATTGCCTTCGTCACCTTCCTCGGCGCGTTTTACACCATCGTGATTAACGTGGTCGGTGGAGCGAAGTCAATTGATGGGCGCTTTTTTCAGGCCGCACAGTCGATGGGTTCGTCGAAATTCGATATTTTCAGACGCATTATTTTGCCCGGCACCTTGCCTTCAATCGTGGTTGGCTCGGCTGTGGGTATGGGGATCACGTGGGAAGTGGTCGTCGCAGCCGAAATGATTTCCGGCGGTGGTAGCCAGGTCGGTGGCACCGGGGGTGGTGGCTTGGGCTTTTTCATCTGGAATTCCTATGTGGGCGGCTCGTATGAACAGATCGTGGTCGGCATGATTTCCATCGGTATCGCCGGATTTATTTCCAGTGAATTGCTACGTGGCCTCGGTAAGTACGTAACACCGTGGCTAAGACTGCGCTAGGGGCAACGATGAGCACACCACTTCCAAACGTACTTCGATCCGCCACGGCACCCGGTGAGCTGATCGCCACCCATGTCGGCAAAACCTACGGTGCCGCCCATCTTGAGCGCGAGGTCGTCCACGATTGCTCGTTCACGATTGAGCGTGGCAAGCTCACCGTGATGATTGGCCCCTCCGGCTGCGGCAAGAGCACCTTGATACGCCTACTCGCGGGCTTTGAGCGGCCCACCACGGGCACGATCACGCTCAATGGCAAACCGGTCACGGGCCCGGGGCGCGATCGTCTCGTGGTCTTTCAAGAATCCGCACTCTTCCCGTGGATGAGCACCTACGACAACATCATGTACGGCCCGCGCGCGCGCGGCGAGGTGACCAAGGATACGTTGGATCTCGCTGAATTTTTGCTCAACAAAGTCGGCCTACAAGCCTTCCGCGATAAATACCCCACCCAGCTTTCCGGCGGGATGCAGCGGCGTGCCGAGCTTGCCCGCGCGATGATTAATAGCCCCGAGATCATGATTCTCGATGAACCCTTCCGTGGGCTGGATGCGATGACCAAGGAATTGATGTGGGAATACTACGCCGGGCTTTATGAAGAGGCCGGCAGCACCAATTTTTTCGTGACCACCGATATTGATGAAGCTGTTTTTCTCGCCGACCGCCTCCTCATCATGTCGAATATTCCCACGCAAGTGCGCGCGGTGATTGAAGTCGATCTGCCGCGCCCACGTAAGCTCGCCGATATGGTGACCAGTGATCGGGCGAATGCGATCAAGATGGAAGCGCTCTCGATTCTGCATGAAGAGGCGATGAAGTCGTTCTCGCGAGGCAGCAAGGCGGCCGCAGATTTTGTTGAGGCCTACACCAAGCGGGTGGTCAATACGTGATCGAGTGGGTGCTCCAGCGGCCGACGGTGATTGGTTTCGCCTTGATTGGCGGTGTGTTTTCGCTCGCCGCTGTCGTGCTCAGAAAGCGCGGCAGTACGAGCAATTTGGCCGCTAGGCTTGATACGGTGGCCTACGGCTTTATGGGGGTTAGTGTGGTTTTATTTATTGTTGTTGGAATTCGAGGGCCGCAATCATGAGCGCACAAATTATTGATGGCAAAGCCATTGCCCAGCAGGTTCGTGCTGATTGGAAAATCAAGATCGATAAGCTGCGCGTAAAAGGTGTGGTGCCGGGGCTTGCCGTGATTATCATCGGCGAAAACCCAGCCTCGCGCGTCTACGTGCGCCACAAGACGCAAGCCTGTGCGGATATTGGCATCCACTCCGAAGTATGCGAATTTGCCGCCAATGTGTCGCAAGCTGCGGTGCTCAAAAAAATTGCCGC
>JAYVGG010000298.1:0-2267 GCA_043772475.1 Burkholderiales bacterium | reverse complement strand
GGCCAATGGCTTTCCACTGCCGCACTTCTTCTTGCAATAAATATTCGCTCAGCGGATTTTCGGCGAGCCATTGTGGCACGAGGCGTAAGCGCACTTTGTTTGGCTTGCGCTGAATGGAAATGGCACCATGTCCCAAGTCACGGCGGTTTCGACACAGCAGCACGGCTAAGCGCAAAATCGCGATCAGTTCCCAATTCACATCTTCCAAAGCCTGCTCACGCACGAGTTTGACCAAACTACCGCGATGCGCGCGCACCAGCAGCGAGAGGCGCGCTTGATCGTGCTTGGAAAACCCCGGCATATCGGCATGCGCAAGGATATACGCGGAATGTTTGTGATAACCGGCATGCGCGATGGAAATCCCGACTTCGTGTAAACGTGCCGCCCAACTCAGCAAGTGCAGCGATATTTCCAGCTCGCCACTATTTTGCGCAGTGGCCTGTTCCAGTAAATGCAGTGCCAAAGCTTCGACGCGCACGGTTTGTTTCACATCCACGTGGTAACGGCTCATGAAATGGTTCACACTGGCATCGCGCTGATCGTGATGATGGAAACGCCCCACTAGATCGTACAACACGCCTTCGCGCAAAGCGCCGCCGGTGACCTGCATGCTTTCGATATCGAGTTCGGCGAATACGCCCGCCATGATGGCAAAACCACCAGGGAGTACCGGCACGCGATCCGACTGTAGGCCGGGCATGGGTAGATTTTTAACATCGCCCGCTTTGACCAGTAAGCCACGTAGCTTTTCCAGGCCTTGCGCGGTAATCGCACCATCGCTCCACCCATTTTGTAGCAATACATCGGCGAGTGCGCGCGCAGTACCGGAAGAACCCACTGCTTCCGTCCAATGCCCAGCGGAAAAAACTGCGGCAATGCCTTGCACCTCGGCGCGCGCTGCTAGTTCGGCCTGCTGTAACGCCGCTTTGCTGATTTTGCCATCGGCAAAAAAGCGTTGTGTGAAGTTCACGCAGCCCATGTAAAGGCTTTCCATTTCCAAGGGTTGGTAGCCTTCGCCGATAATGCATTCGGTCGAGCCGCCGCCGATATCCACCACCAAACGCTTGACCGAAGAAGCCGGTAAGCCGTGCGATACGCCCAGATAAATCAGGCGCGCTTCTTCACGCCCAGCGATGATGTCAATGGGGAAACCCAGGGCCGCCTCGGCCTCACGGATGAATTGTTTAGCGCCTTTGACGACGCGAAAGGTGTTAGTGCCGACCACCCGCACCGCTTCTCGCGGTAAGTCCCGCAAGCGCTCGTTGAAGCGCTTTAAACAGGCAATGGCGCGCGCTTGCGCTGCTGCATCGAGTTCGTTATCCGCACTCAAGCCGGATGCGAGACGTACCGTTTCTTTGAGAGAGTCGAGCGGATAAAGTTGATCGTCAACAACACGTACGACCTGGAGTCGAAAACTATTCGAGCCCAGGTCGACCGCGGCGATAGTGGAATATTCCTGCACTGACAAAACGGGGCTTAGCGCGATACTTCGCGTTCGATTTCTTCCACCGTGGTGTGGCGCACATCTTTACCCTTCACCATGTAAACCACGTATTCGGACATATTCTTGGCGTGGTCACCCATGCGCTCGATGGCCTTGGCGGCGAAAATGACTTCGATAAACATGGAAATGGTGCGTGGGTCTTCCATCATGTAGGTCACCACATGGCGCAACACCATGCGGTACTCTTCATCTACCGCCTCGTCAAAACGCGCAATCTGCGTGGCATTGGTGACTTCCAAACGCGCGAAGCCGTCCAAGGCCTTGCGCAGCATGTCCAACACGATGGTGGCCATGTGTTTGATTTCAGTAAAGCGTGGCGAGACGATGCGGTCGTTGCCGTAAATCAAGGTGGCCATGCGCGCAACCTTGGCGGCTTCGTCGCCGATACGCTCCAAATCGGTGATAGTTTTAATCACGGTCAGCAGCATGCGCAAATCGCTGGCCGTCGGCTGGCGACGCGCGATAATCATACTGCATTCTTCGTCTAACCCGACTTCAAACGCATTCACCCGGTGATCATTCGCCATCACCGTCTTGGCGAGCTCGATATTGCCAGTGGACAGCGCCTCAATCGCGTTAATGATTTGCTCTTCAACCAGCCCTCCCATTTGCAGCACGCGCGCGCGCACGGCTTCCAATTCTTGGTCGAACTGTTTCGAAGTGTGTTCCGACATTTTGCTCTCCAGCGTTACTGCAAACCTTTAAAGGTAGCGATTGATTGTGACAGGGTGAAGACTTGGGCTGTGCGTAGTCTAATGCGGTT
>JAYVGG010000297.1:0-8743 GCA_043772475.1 Burkholderiales bacterium | reverse complement strand
TTCGACGACTGCGCTCGCCCCCGAGTTACGCACGCAAAAGCGCTCGCCCGCGACCCCGTTGAAATACGCTTCACCCGCAATCGCGCCGTACATGACGGTATTGCCGACGATAATATTTTCCATCGCTTCACCGCGAAACTCGGCGGGCTGCTTGACGATAATGGCACCACCCGATAAGCCCTTGCCGACGTAGTCGTTCGCCTGCCCGGTGAGTTTAAGTGTCACGCCATGCGCCAAAAATGCACCAAAGCTTTGGCCCGCGGTGCCCGCAAGTTCAATGTGAATCGTGTCAGCGGGGAGCCCAGCGTGTCCGTAACGTTTCGCGACTTCACCGGAGAGCATGGCACCCACCGTTCGATTGCCGTTACGCACCGATTCGCTAATAACCACGCGGGTTTTGGCCTCAAGTGCCGGTTTTGCGGCAGCGATTAAAACGTTATCGAGTGCGGCATCAAGCCCATGATTTTGCGATTCGCAATGATGCTTTGCGACCTCAGCGCC
Source organism: Burkholderiales bacterium (assembly GCA_043772475.1). Classification (GTDB taxonomy): domain Bacteria; phylum Pseudomonadota; class Gammaproteobacteria; order Burkholderiales; family Usitatibacteraceae; genus UKL13-2. Next base: position 8,242 of record JAYVGG010000297.1, on the reverse strand, counting down.
CACCTTTGGCTGATAGAAAATGCGCGAGAAATCGAGGCCCTTCGCTTTCCAGTGCTCGACCCCTTTGGCGGTATCGAGCAAATCAGCGCGGCCAACCAACTCGTTAAAGCTGCGAATGCCGAGGGACGCCATAATCTCGCGCACTTCTTCGGCGACGAAGAAGAAATAATTCACCACGTGCTCGGGTTGCCCCGTGAATTTTTTGCGTAGCTCTGGGTCTTGTGTGGCCACCCCAACCGGGCAGGTGTTGAGATGGCATTTACGCATCATGATGCAGCCTTCGACCACCAACGGTGCCGTGGCAAAGCCGAATTCATCCGCGCCCAACATCGCGCCAATCACCACGTCGCGTCCGGTCTTCATCTGACCATCGACTTGGACGGCGATGCGACCACGCAAGCGATTGAGCACCAATGTTTGCTGCGTTTCCGCCAAGCCCAGCTCCCACGGCGTGCCCGCGTATTTGATCGAGGAAACCGGCGAAGCACCGGTGCCACCATCGTGCCCGGCGATGGTGACGTGATCGGCTTTGGCTTTGGCCACACCCGCAGCCACCGTGCCTACGCCCACTTCCGAAACCAATTTCACCGAAATCGAGGCGGCCGGGTTGCAGTTTTTCAAATCGTGGATTAATTGCGCCAAATCTTCAATCGAATAAATATCGTGATGCGGCGGTGGCGAAATGAGCTCAACACCCGGTGTAGCGTAGCGTAATTTGCCGATGTAATCCGACACCTTATGGCCCGGAAGCTGGCCACCCTCGCCGGGTTTGGCCCCTTGTGCCATTTTGATTTGGATCTGATCGGCCGAGCCCAAATACTCCGCCGTCACGCCAAATCGGCCGGACGCGACCTGCTTAATTTTTGAGCGCATCGAGTCGCCGATATTAAGCGGCGCGTCTTTCATGATTACGTCGCCGAGCGTGCTCTTCATGGTGGCACCGGCTTTGGTGATCGCCACAAAACGCTTCGGATCCTCGCCACCTTCGCCGGTATTCGATTTGCCGCCGATGCGGTTCATCGCAACCGCAAGCGTCGCATGCGCCTCGGTCGAGATTGAGCCTAGCGACATCGCACCGGTCGCAAAACGCTTCACGATCTCCTTCGCACTTTCCACTTCCGCGAGTGGCACCGGTGCCGCCGCTGGTTTCATTTCAAACAAACCACGTAATGTCATGTGGCGCTTGGTTTGATCGTTGATGAGTTTTGCGTATTCTTTGTAAGTGGAAGCCGAATTCGTTTTGGTCGCGTGCTGCAATTTCGCAATCGCATCCGGTGTCCACATGTGCTCTTCGCCGCGTGTGCGAAATGCGTACTCGCCGCCTGCGTCCAGCTGCGTGCGTAAAACCGGATCATCGCTAAAGGCCAAACGGTGCGTCCTGATTGCTTCTTCGGCGATTTCAAAAATGCCAATGCCTTCAACGCCCGATGAGGTTCCCGCAAAATATTTATTGATGAAGGCCGACGATAAACCAATCGCCTCAAAAATCTGCGCGCCGCAGTAGCTCTGGTAGGTCGAGATACCCATCTTCGACATCACCTTGAGTAAACCCTTTGAGACGGCCTTAATGTATTTTTTCTCAGCGTCTTTGCCATCAATACCCGGCAAATAATCACGCATGTTGTGCAAGGTTTCCAGCGCCAAATAAGGGTGAACCGCCGCCGCGCCATAGCCACCGAGGAGCGCAAAGTGATGCACTTCGCGCGCGGAGCCGGTCTCAACAACGAGGCCCGTGGAAGTCCGCAGCCCTTTACGCACGAGGTGCTGGTGAATCGCGCCGACGGCGAGTAGTGCCGGTATGGCGACACGATCAGCCGACACCGCACGGTCGGTCACGATCAAGACGTTAAATTCGTTTAACACCGAATCTTCCGCGTGCGCGCAGAGCGAGGCGACCGCGGCCTCGACCCCTTCCGCACCCCAAGAAGCCGGGTAGGTAATGTCTAATTCATGGCTTCTAAAGTGCCCGCCGGTGAACATGTCGATATGGCGAATTTTTTCCATATCGCCGGAAGTCAAGACGGGCTGCGGGACTTCAAGCCATTGGCCGGGGTCCGTGTGGTCAATATCGAGCAGATTCGGGCGCGGCCCAATCGTGATCGCGGTGGACATCACGAGCTCTTCGCGAATCGGGTCAATCGGTGGGTTCGTCACCTGCGCGAAAAGCTGGCGGAAGTAATGGTACAAATTACGCGGCTTATTTGACATCACAGCAAGTGGCGAATCGTTACCCATCGAGCCGGTCGCTTCAATCCCGTTTTGCGCCATCGCGGCCATAATCACTTTTAAATCTTCTTGCGTGTAGCCAAAGGCCTGCTGCAAATCGAGGAGCGGCACACTCGATTTTTCAGCCGGTGCGGGCTCGGGCAATTGATCTAATCGAATACGCGCAGACTCAACCCACTCACGATACGGCTTCGCTTTGGCAAGCTGATTTTTAAGCTCGCTATCCTCAATAATCCGGCCTTGTTCAATATCGACCAGAAACATCTTGCCCGGTTGCAAACGCCACTTTTTGACGATCTTCGACTCGGGTATATCGAGCACACCCGCTTCGGAAGCGAGCACCACCATGTCGTCGTCCGTGAGCACATAGCGCGCGGGGCGCAAGCCATTGCGGTCGAGCGTGGCCCCAATCTGGCGGCCATCGGTGAACGCCATCGCCGCCGGGCCATCCCACGCTTCCATCAAGGTGGCGTGATACTCGTAAAACGCGCGCCGATCTTCGTCCATGAGTTTGTGACCACTCCACGCCTCAGGAATCATCATCATCATTGCGTGGGCGAGTGGGTAGCCGCCCATGACGAGCATTTCGAGGCAGTTATCGAATGACGCAGAATCTGATTGGCCGTCGTAAATGAGCGGCCAAATTTTATTCAGGTCGTCCTTCAAAATCGGCGACGCAATCGCCTGCTGGCGCGCGCGAATCCAATTTACGTTACCGCGCAGGGTATTAATTTCGCCATTGTGCGCGACCATGCGAAACGGGTGCGCGAGATCCCACGTAGGAAACGTATTGGTCGAAAAACGCTGATGCACGAGGGCCAATGCGGTGACCATCGTCGGGTCAGCAAGATCGGTGTAGTACTTGCCGACTTGGTCGGCGAGCAACATGCCTTTATAGACAATGGTGCGCGTCGAAAATGAGGGCACGTAAAATTCTTTGCCGTGCCGTAAATTGAGCGCCTGAATCGCGTGGCCAGAGCTTTTGCGAATGATGTAGAGCTTGCGTTCAAGATCGTCTTGCGTCATGGTTTTGTTACCACGCGCGACAAACACTTGGCGGATCAAAGGCTCCACTGCAATCGTGGCCGGTGAGAGGCCGTTATTGTCGGTCGGCACGTCGCGCCAGCCGAGCAATACTTGGCCTTCGGCGTTTACAGCGCGCTCGATTTCTTGCTCGCACGCCATGCGCGAGGCGGGCTCACGCGGGAGGAAAATCATGCCCACGCCATAGTGGCCCACCGCGGGCAGTGTGATGCCGAGGCGGCCGCACTGCACACGCAAATGTTGGTCCGGCACCTGAATCAAAATCCCCGCGCCATCGCCCAACAATGGATCAAACCCAGTCGCACCACGGTGACTCAAGTTATCCAAAATCTTCAAGCCCTGCGCGACCAAATCATGCGATTTCCGGCCTTTGATATTGGCGACAAAACCAACACCGCAAGCGTCATGCTCATTGGCGGGGTCGTAGAGGCCTTGGGCAGCGGGGCGGGCGGGCGAGGTTAGGGCGAGGGACATGCGATTCTCCAGGGCGAACGAAGGGCGTAGAAACCAAGCAAAGACGAAGCAACGGGCGGGTGACAACACCGGGGGAGGCATGGCTTGTGGCCGCAGATGTTTCTAGTTGGCAGCTTAGAGCCAAGGCACAAAAACCGAGGGCGAGAGAGCTCACCACGCCGGTCACGCGCAGAAACGAAAAGACACTTCCGGAAAGAGTGATAATAACGCCGGATTTGGTGCGGTGCAATAAATTTGTCTGACGCAGGGCATGTCACAAGGTGTCGCCTAGTGGCTGCGTGTTTGTTACGTAGCGGCTTGTTTGTTACACTTTGCACGTTACGCAGCAAGATAGGGCAGCAGATGAACCATGACCGGGGGGTAGCTTGGAGCGACCAAAAATGATAGCGTCTGCGATGATAAAAACGACTCGAAACGCCGCGTGTTTGCTGGCATTTGCCGCACTACTTGGCACTTTAAATGGGTGCGGCAGCGGTGCCGTTTCAGCACCCCCCGTACCCACGCCGAACCCGGCTGCCGGCACACCAGTGACGGTTTCGCCTGGCACGGTTGATATATTCCCCGATACGGCAACCACGTTTACCATTACCGGCGGCACGCCCGGCTATAGCGCGTTTTCAAGCAATAGCAACGCCCTGCCCGTCGCCGCAACCGTGACCGGATCAAGCTTCGTCGTGGTCGCGAACCCGGTCGTGGCCGATACATCGGTCGATATTACGGTTCGCGATGCCGCCAACACGGCCACCACCGCCAAAGCCAATATCAAACCCGCCACGCTAAATAACCAAGTTACCTTTACCCCGTTCGCCCCTACCGCAACCGGCTGCGGCACCAATTCGCTCTGTAGCGGCGGCGACGCGCAGGTGGTGGTGAAGGCAGTACAAAACGGGGTCATTTTGCGAAACCGGCCGATTCGGTTTGATGTCTTTCAGGGTGGGTTTCAGTTGGTGACCCCGGGGAGCAATGCGCTGGTAAATACGCTCACGATAAACACTGACGAACAAGGTGAAGCGGCGACCCGCGTGCGCGCAGCGGCGAATGTTCCTACACAGGTGGCGACACTGACCTCGACCGACACCGTTTCAGGGCTTGCCCGGCGCTATAACTTCAATATCGTGCAGCAGACCAACGGGGCTGGGATTCTATCGACGCTGCCAAGCGGAACAGTCACCTTCAAAGGCCCTAAGGGCGGACCCGGCGGTGACGGCGGGTGCTCATCAGGGCCGACGGCGCGTGTGGATTACTACATATTTGGCGGCACACCACCCTATTCGGTAGTGTCACCGCTCCCCGATCTTGCAAGCCCCAACCCTCGGCTCGTGCTCACGAACGGCGGCGGCTTTACCGCGCAAGTGAATGGCTGCGGGAAGACAAGCTTTTTCGTGACCGATGCCACTGGACGAACGGTCGAGACCGGGCAAATTGATTCGCAGCAAGGTGATAAGGGCGATGCTGTTGTGGTACCGACGACGACGACTCCGTTCACCGTCAACCCGACTGCGATCACAGTAGCATGCATCTTGGATAGCTCAACGCTGTCGTTTGTCTCAAGCGTCAGCCTAACCGGTACGGGCACCTACACCGCAACCGTATCGAGCGGCGGCGGTGCAGGATTCATAGTAAATCCTACGGCTGGCTCGTTGCCGGCTAGTGTTTCTTTGCGAGTTGACCGTGGCCGTGCCATCACGAGTCCTGCAGTAGTCAATTTTGTCTCTTCATCGAGTTCAACCCCGATCCCTGTAACGGTGACTATCACAGGGTTAGTGGCGGGTGTATGCCAGTAATTGCGAGCCGATTAGGCCAAAGTCCCGAAAACCGCTTGCATCAAACTGAAAGTTGCGCTTTAATAAAGTGATGTAACTTCATAATTTATAAGCAATTGGCTGTAAAATACTGAAATCAGCCATTTCATTCTCCGAAGACGAGAGGACACGACCGTGATAACCACATCTATTTGCAGGACTCTAGGACGTAAGGCGTTGCGCGTAGCGGCCATCGTTGGCGCGGCAGCCGTCATTACGACACTTAACTCCTGTGGCGGCAGCGGTGCGGTATCAACGACACCGCCAAACGTTGTGACTGCGCCGCTAAAGCTGCTACCAGAAACCGCAACCCTATTCGCCGGCGTCGCAGCGAACTACACCGCCTCTGGTGGCAAGCCGCCGTATGAACTTTTCACTAGCAATGCTGCTGTGCTTCCTGTGCCGACTGGTGTCTTAGCCGGAATTAGCACCATGCTCACCCCGAATGTGGTCTCGGCCAACACCGATGTCACCGTTACCGTGCGCGATAGCGCTGGCGACTCCACGACCGCGCTCGCGACCGTGAACCCAAATTTTGTTAACGGCAATTTAACTGTCGTCGGCAACGGTGTGGAATCACCGAATTTCACCGGCTGCACCAGCGTAGGGTTTATTTGCGCCGGGCAATACGGCACGGTCACTGTTACCTTGACGCAAAACGGCGCACCGGCAAGAGGGCGGCAAGTTCGATTCTCGGCCGAGCAAGGCGCTTATCAATTCGTGGCGGACGTGGTCTTGAATACACTTGTCCCGTCAATTGTGGCGACGACCGACGAAACGGGTACTGCAACCGCGATTATTCGCGGCAACGTTGGCGCGACGCTTCAGGTCGCGCTGATCCGCGCAACGGATATTTTATCGGGCGCACCTAGGCTCAGCAGCTTTGTTATTCGACAAACTACTCTCTCTGGTACCGACTTTAAGACGGTACCGGATAAGTGGGCAGCGACCGGCTCGGTGAAAAACATTTGTCCGGGCGGTGTAGTCGACTACCTTATTTTCGGTGGCACCCCGCCCTACACTATTCGTTCCACGATCTCTAGCGTTTCTATCACCCCCGAAATTACGACCAACTCAAGCCCAAATCGGTTTTCGGTCAATTTCTTCGCCGGTACGTGTGGTACCGACGGCTATGCCCCAACTTTTACCATTACGGATGCGACTGGCCGCACCGTTACCGCTGACTTGACCGTCAAGCCTGGGACTGCTGACGGACCCGTCACGACATCTCTCTCCATTACGCCTAACGCGGTCGTGCTAGGGTGCGGTCAGCAGGTTCAAGTTTCAGCTGTGGTTACCTCAACGGCCACCACGGCGGCCGCGACATCAACTGCGCTGACGAGCGCCGTTACCACCCCCGTTGGCCCACCATCCACTGCACTTACTGCGGCGGTGACGGGTGGCACCATCACGATTACCCGTGGCTCTGGCATCGTCGGGCCGTTACCTGTTCCAGCAGGTAACCCACTATTTACCTCACAGATTGTGATCGGTGCTGGCAGTGCGAACCCACAAACGATCTCGGTCACCACCCCATCGTCTTGCCCGTAATGCAAGACGCATGAATCAGAACGGGTGCCTAACTTAGGCACCCGTTTTTGTTTGCGCTTAACCCATTAATGATCGGTTATGGACGTTACTAGCCTTGTATGATCCGTGGCTCTTGACTGCGCTAAGCGGTGTGACGGCAGCGGTTGCGATTCTTATCTTGCGCGTAGCCCCTGTCGCGCGCTTTTTCCAAGACCAACCCACCCGCCCCAACGCGATGCACACCAGCCCCGTTCCACGCATCGGTGGCTTGGCGATGCTGCTTGCCGTGGCGCTACTTATCGGCTTTTTGCCGAGAATACCCAGCCTCCTCGGGGCGGCTTTATTGCTTGCTGGTGCGCTAGCACTTATCTCCGTTGCTGATGATTTATTCCATCTCTCGCCTTGGCTTCGGCTCGCCGCGCATGGGGCGGCGGCGACGCTGATGGTGCTGCTTTGGGTTAGCGGCATAGCGCTTTCGGGGCTCACTGGCGGCGGCGTTTTTCTGCGTCTACTCGATCCACTATTTGTCGCAATCGTCATCCTCGCCATCGCGTGGATGACGAATGTTTTTAATTTCATGGATGGCGCCAATGGTCTTGCCGGTAGCATGGCGGCGGTGGGCTTTGGCGCCTACGCGCTCGCGGCAGGCGCAAGCCCGATTGCCACGCAGGCACCTGCGCTCACGAGCCTATGCGCCATCATCGCCGGTGCCGCCATCGGATTTTTATTTTTCAATTTCCCCCGCGCGCGCGTTTTCATGGGTGACGCGGGCTCAATCCCCTTAGGTTTTTTGGCGGCTACCTTCGGCATTCACGGCACACTCGCGCACATCTGGGCGTGGTGGTTTCCGCTTTTGGTTTTTTCACCGTTTTGGGTCGATGCGTCGGTGACGCTTGGGAAGCGCATTTTCGCGCGCAAAAAAATCTGGCACGCGCATCGCGAGCATTATTACCATCGCTTAATTCTCGGCGGCTGGAGCCATGCCCGTACCGCCCTTGCCTATTTTTTTCTCATGCTGGCCACGAGCTTGAGTGCGCTGTTCTTGCAGATGAAATTCGCCACGGCGACGACGGTTTTTGTTACTGTTTTAGCAATGTGGGTGGTAATATACGGGCTGGTCATTTTGATTCTTGAGCGACGTTTTGCGACGCGCAAGAACATCCCGC
>JAYVGG010000296.1:0-8898 GCA_043772475.1 Burkholderiales bacterium | reverse complement strand
CAATGGAATGCGCGTCCTGCAAGGAAGGCTGGGAAGGGGGAGCTTCAAATTGAGTTGGTAGCCTTCACAGAACCCCATCCCCCGCCTTCCCCTTGCAGGGGAAGGGGCTAGACCGCAACGCGCAAGATTGGCGCGTTGAAGCAGGTAATCAATGCACTATTGATATGGAAATAGAATAAGCCCAAACGCGCCCTGCAAGAGCGACGAGGCCGCAACCGTCAGTTGCAACGAGGAGCAACGAAGCCAGCGAGCCTAAAAAGCGTGCAACCGCACCCGTAGCGCTCTCACCCGCAAGGTGAAGGGAGTGAAACCGGCAAACCCTAGTGTTGGCGAGGTGCTTGAGGGAATAACAAGCGGTCAACTGCCGTTTCTAGGTTTAACCCTCAAACTCCTTTACTGGCGCGGTCTTTGGGCGGCCATGCCATTACCAAACGCTAACCTGATCCGCCTCTGCCCGCACCATCGCGTCACCCGCCTTACACCCAAACGCGGCAGAAAACTCCGGCAAATTCGCGAGCGGCCCCATCACGCGAAAGCGCGCGGGCGAGTGTGAATCGGTCATCAAGCGGCGGCGCAATTCTGGCTCGCGCATGTTTTGCCGCCATGATTGGGCGTAGTTGAGGAAGAAGCGTTGCGCTTCGGATTGACCATTGATTTCGCGCGCTACCTTAGCGCCCCGTGATTTTTCGAGCCCCAAATACGCCACCCTCAGCCCACCAAAATCGGCAATGTTTTCACCGAGCGTAAACCGGCCATTGATCTTCATATCCGGTAGTGGCGCGAAGGCATCGTATTGTTTTGCAATCGCGTCCGCCTTGGCGGTGTAGCGTGCGGCATCGGCCTCGGTCCACCAATCGCGGCGGTTGCCAATCGCATCAAATTTGCGGCCACGATCATCAAAGCCATGCGTGAGCTCGTGCCCGATCACCATGCCGATGCCGCCGTAGTTCGAGGCATCGTCGGCCTGCTCGTCAAAAAATGGCGGCTGCAAAATGCCGGCAGGGAACACAATCTCGTTTAAGCCCGAACTGTAATACGCGTTCACTTGCGGTGCCGTCATGCTCCACACATCGCGGTCGATTTTTTTGCCTAAGCGCGCCGTCTGGCGTGCGTACTCTGCTCGCGTGGCGCGAATCACATTGCCCAGATAATCGTCCGCGCGAATTTCAACTTTTGAATAATCTTTCCACTGGTCGGGGTAGCCAATTTTCACGTTGATCGCATCGAGCTTGGCGGTTGCTTCTTTCTTGGTGGCGTCACTCATCCAGTCGAGCTTTGCGATACGTTCGCGCAGTGCTCCCCGCACGTTGGCCACTAATTCCAGCGCCTTCGCTTTTGCCGTCGGGCTGAAAGCGCGCTCCACGTAAAGCTTGCCGAGCGCGTCACCAAATACGCGATCAATGGTTGCGATCACGCGTTGCTCGCGCGGCTCCATCGCTTCGGTGCCGGTGAGGTTTTTACCGTAGAAGGCGAAATTTTCGGTTTCAAATTCGCCCCCCATGTGCGGGGCGTGTACGCGTAGCGCGTGCCACGTTGCGTAGGCGTGCCATGTGCTGGCTTGCGTGTCGGCGATGTGTGACGAAAGTGAGCGAAAAAATTCTGGCTGCCCCACGTTGATCTCGGCAGGTGGTGCCACACCGATACCGGCAAAGAACGTAATCCAATCAAAGTTCGGCGTGAGGGCTTGCAGCTTGGCAAGCGTCATTAAGTTGTAGGTTTTGTCCGGGTCGCGTGCTTCAATGCGTGTACTCGCCGCTTTCGCGAGTGCCGTTTCGAGTGCCATGATGTCTTTTGCCAGCCCACCCGCATCGGCAGACCCCACCAACTGCAACATTTTTTCGATATGCGCGACATACGCCACGCGTTGCTTGCTGCTGCGATCATCGGTTGCGAAATAATATTCACGCTCCGGAAGCCCCAAGCCGCCTTGAAATAGTTGCACGATATAGCGTGATGAATTGCGCTGATCCTGGCGCACGGACGCGTTGAATCCGGCCGCGATACCATTGGCATGCAGGTTTGCGAGCATCGTTGGCAATGCGGTCATGGTGGGCACTCTTCCGACAAGCGCCTGAACGCGCCCCGCACTCGTGGCGGCCTTACTCGCGGCAAGCCCGCTTTGATAAAAATCGGCCAGTTTTTGTTGCGTCGGGTCGCTAGATTTAGCGAGCAGCGAACCATCGAGTGCTGTTTTCAACCCCGCGCGATTACGCCGATCAATTTCATCAAACGCACCCCAGCGTGCGCGATCTGCCGGTATCGCATTGTCTTTTTGCCAGCGGCCAATTGCATAGCGATAAAAATCAGTGCAAGGCTCTGCGGTGGTGTCGAATAGGGCGGGGTTCACGCCGCGCGCGGCCTCGCTTTGTGCGAAGGCGGCAAGGGAAAAAAGTGAGAACGCGAGAACAGAAAACGAACGAAACATGGCAGCCACCAAATCGAAGAAAGAGCGCACAGTAGCAGGTCACGCGAAGGCTGCAAATAGTGTTGTTTTGAGACGCGCGCGAAAATTTAGATTGACACCTCGGTTACACAGTAATACGCTAGTTTCAAACGAGCGTTTGAAACCTTGCAAAATTCACCTAACTTATTGTTTTAGTTAACTATATGGCCACTGCCACATTACAGCCCGTTGCCCACTTTGCCGAATTGGCGACAGACAAACGCGCCGAAAAGAGCCTCGAAGCCGCCGGCACCAAAGCACGTATTTTGGATGCCGCTGAGGAGCTTTTTATGGAGCATGGTTTTGAGGCCACCTCGCTTAGGCTCATCACCACGGCGGCGGGCGTGAATCTGGCTGCGGTGAATTACCATTTCGGCTCGAAAGAAGAGCTATTTCAAGCCGTGCTCACGCGTAGGCTAGACCCGATGAACCGAGATCGCTTAGCTCTCCTGACCGCCTACGAAGCGAGCGCAGCACGCCCGCGCGCAGCCGCGCTCACCTGCGAAAAAATTATTTCCGCCATGTTTATTCCAGCCCTCAAGCTCGCACGCGATCATGAGCAGGGCGGGAAGAATTTTTTACGTTTGTTAGGCCGCGCCTATGCCGACCCGGCACCGTTTATCCGTGATTTTTTAGCCAGCCAATACGCGGAAATGATTGCCCGCTTTCGTGCCGCCTTTGCCCGCGCGCTGCCGCACTTGCCGCGTGAAGAGCTTTCGTGGCGGCTGCATTTTGTGATGGGCTCGCTTTCCTACACCCTTGCGGGCACCGACGCGCTCAAACTGATCGCCCAATTTCACCCCGACGAAGTGCATAACGACGAATTGGTTCTAAAGCGCCTCGCCCCATTTTTAGCGGCTGGTTTACGCGCACCGGTGTCACACGAGGCCGATCCCGCGCTCTGGTCGCACGAGGCTTAATTTTTTTGAGTTTATAGAAGGAGGTTTCATCATGTGGATCACTATCGTAGGAATTGTTATTGCGCTCCTCGTCGTATGGGCACTGGCCTACCATGTCGCGAGTGCGGCTATTTGGGCGGTGGCGGGTGCGATTGCGCTCGGCATACTCACGGGCGCTGGGGTGCTCACTGGTGCGTTTGCAATCATGGCGTGGGTGGGCTTTATCGTCATTGCGGCGATTGCCAATATCAAGGCACTGCGCGTCGGGCTCCTCTCCAAGCCCATTTTCGCGATTTACAAAAAGCTCCTCCCGCAAATGTCGCAGACCGAGCAAGAAGCGCTCGAAGCCGGCACCGTGTGGTGGGATGGCGATTTATTTTCCGGTAAGCCCGATTGGGATAAATGGCTCGCCGTGCCCAAGGCAAAACTAACCGCCGAAGAGGAAGCATTCGTTGCCGGGCCAACGAACGCGCTCTGCGCCATGATTGATGAGTGGAAAACCACGCACGAGCTGCATGACCTTGAGCCTAAGGTATGGCAGTACATTAAAGACAACGGTTTTCTGGGCATGATTATCCCCAAAGAGTACGGTGGGCTTGGGTTTTCAGCCTTTGGGCATAGCCAAGTCGTGTCTAAAATATCGACCCGTTCCTCGACTGCCGCCGTCTCCGTCATGGTGCCAAATTCACTGGGCCCCGGCGAGCTACTGATGCACTACGGCACCCCCGCGCAAAAAAATTATTACCTGCCGCGCTTGGCGAAAGGCTTGGAAATTCCCTGCTTCGCACTCACCGGTCCCGAGGCTGGATCCGATGCGGCCTCGATGAAGGACGCGGGCATTGTCTGCAAAGAAATGTTTGAAGGCAAAGAAACGCTGGGGCTACGGGTGACATGGGAAAAGCGCTACATCACGCTGGGGCCGGTGGCAACGCTCCTGGGCCTCGCCTTCAAGGCCTATGACCCCGACAAATTGCTCGGCGACAAAACCGATCTCGGCATCACCTGTGCGCTCATCCCCACCAACACCAAGGGGGTCGTGATTGGGCGGCGCCACATGACGCTTAACGCCGCCTTTATGAATGGCCCGAACTCTGGCAAGGATGTGTTTATTCCTATGGATTGGGTGATCGGCGGCCAGCCGATGCTAGGTGAGGGCTGGCGGATGCTGATGGAATGTTTGGCGGCCGGGCGCTCAATTTCGCTGCCCGCACAGTCGATTGCGGCAGGCAAGGTGGCGAGCTTTGCATCCGGTGCCTATGCGCGCGTGCGCCAGCAATTCAAAATGTCGATTGGCAAATTTGAAGGGATCGAAGAGCCGTTAGCCCGCATCGGTGCGGCCACGTATATTTTGGATGCGACGCGCACCATTACAGCAGGCGCGCTGGATCTCGGTGAAAAGCCCTCGGTGCTCTCGGCGATCTCGAAATACCACGCCACCGAGCGGATGCGTCAGGTAATTAACGACGCCATGGATATTCACGGCGGCAAGGGTATTTGCATGGGGCCCAATAATTATTTGGGGCGCGCCTACCAGCAAGTGCCGATTGCGATTACCGTTGAGGGTGCGAATATCTTGACGCGCTCGCTCATCATTTTTGGTCAAGGTGCGATTCGCTGCCACCCGTGGGTGCTCAAAGAAATGAAAGCGGCGCGCGCGGACTCGATTGATGCGTTTGATGAATCCTTTTGGGGGCACATCAAATTCACCGTTTCCAATGCGGGGCGCTCACTCTGGATGGGCATCACCGGCGGCTGGAGCTTGCCTTCGCCAGCGTGCGAAGATACGCGCCGCTACTACCAGCAGATGACGCGCTTTTCATCCGCCTTTGCGTTACTCGCCGATGTGTCGATGTTTGTCATCGGTGGCTCGTTAAAACGTAAAGAAAAACTTTCTGCGCGCTTGGGGGACGTGCTCTCAAACCTTTACTTGGCATCCTGCGCGCTTAAGTTTTACGACGAGCGCGGCCAGCAAAAAGATGAGCTGCCGCTCCTCAAATGGGCGCTCTACGATTGCTCGTTTAAGATTCAAGTCGCGATGGATGGCGTGATTCAAAACTTCCCTAATCGCTTTGTTGCCTTTGTGCTGAGCTGGCTGGTATTCCCCAAAGGGCTCACGCTGATGCAGCCCAGCGACGCGATGGGCCATGAGGTCGCCAAAATTCTCATCACGCCGTGTGCGGCGCGAGACCGCCTGATCGCTGGCATCTATTTGCCCAACGACGAAACCGATGTCATGGGACAGCTCAATGCCGCCATGAATGCCGTGATGGCCGCCGAGCCCGTCGATGCTAAAGTGCGCCTCGCGCAAAAAGCGGGGCGCTTAACAGCACGTGGTGCGGATGCGCTATTTGACGAAGCGATGAAGCTTTCGGTGATTACCGAAACCGAGCTCGCCCTCTGGAAACGCGCGCGGATACTCACGAATGCGGTTGTTCGTGTGGATGATTTTGACAAAAACTTTGGCCTCGCGGTAGCGAAGCCCAACGCCTGGCAACACGCAGCAGAGTAGAAATTAGCGACTAGAAAATTGAGGAGAAATAATGAAAAAAGTATATGTGGTTGATGGTGCGCGCACCCCGTTTTTGAAAGCGAAAGGCCGGCTTGGGCCGTTTAGCGGCGGCGATCTCGCGGTCGGCTGCGGGCGCGCATTGCTCGCACGGCAATCTTTTTCGCCAACGGCCTTTGATGAAGTGATTGTCGGTGCCGCGATGCCGAGTGCCGATGAAGCCAATATCGGCCGGGTTGTGGCACTGCGTTTAGGGTGTGGCGATAAAGTACCGGCGTGGACGGTGATGCGTAACTGTGCATCCGGGATGCAGGCGCTGGATTCGGCGTATGTGAATATCCTCGCTGGAAAATCGCACCTTGTTCTCGCCGGTGGGACTGATGCCATGAGCCACGCGCCACTACTGTATGGCCCTGCGATGGTGAATTGGTTGGCCGATTGGTATGCCGCAAAATCGTTCGGGCAAAAAGCGGGGCTGGCGCTGAAATTTCGGCCCTCCTACCTAGCCCCCGTGATCGCGATTTTGAAAGGCCTGACCGACCCAATCGTCAAACTCAACATGGGGCAGACGGCGGAAATTGTCGCCAAGCGCTTTGGCATTACCCGCGAAATGATGGATGCTTTTGCCGCAGAATCGCACCTGCGTGTGCTGGCCGCACGCGAGGCCGGGCATCTGGGCGAGATCGAGCCCTTGATTGATAGCACCGGCAATTTGTACAAAGAAGACGACGGGGTTCGCACCGATTCCACCCCCGAGCGCTTGGCAAAATTGCGCCCGGTATTCGACAAAACCTACGGTAATGTAACGGCGGGTAACGCCTCGCAAGTCACCGATGGTGCGGCGATGTTGATCTTGGCTAGCGAAGAAGCGGTCGCAAAATTAGGCTTGAAGCCATTGGGCGCAATCATTGATTCACAATGGAGCGCGCTCGACCCGGCCGAGATGGGCTTAGGCCCTGTTCACGCCATTGCCCCTCTGCTTACACGCAATAATTTAGGCTTAAAAGATCTCGATTGCGTAGAAATAAACGAAGCCTTCGCCGCACAGGCGTTGGGCTGTTTGGCCGCCTTTGAGTCGGAAGCTTACTGTAAAGAAAAGCTCGGGCTCGCGGGTGCCTTGGGTGCAATTGATCGCGCGAAATTTAATGTGGATGGCGGCGCGATTGCGCTCGGCCACCCGATTGGTGCCTCGGGTGCGCGCGTGGTGCTCCATGCGCTGAATGTTCTGAAGCGCACCAACGGTAAGCTCGCGGCAGCATCGTTGTGTATCGGTGGCGGGCAGGGCGGGGCGATGTTGTTGGAAAGAGTTTAGGCCCGCTGGGCACGATCGAAATGCGCGAGGCACCTCCAACTTCTGCTGTCATTCCGGCGAACGCCGGAATCCCGTGTCGTTAAACCGTGGATAAACAGTACTGTGTGTACCTGCTCGCAAGTGAGCGAAACGGCACGCTTTACGTTGGCGTAACGGGCAATTTGATCGGACGCATTTGGCAGCACAAAAACGACCAAGCCGATGGATTTACCAAGCGCTATGGCATCAAGACGCTGGTCTGGTTTGAAGTGTATGAGGATGTCCATGCCGCAATTTTGCGCGAGAAGCAAATGAAGGAATGGAAGCGAAATTGGAAAATTGAACTCATTGAAAAAGAGAACCCGTATTGGAATGATTTGTACCCGTCGTTAACGCCGTAGCGTGCCGCAGACGACGCCAGATTCCGGCGTTCGCCGGAATGACAGCAGATGTTTTATGCTCTTCAAGCAATCCCTAACCCGCAGGATAAAAAAATGTATAAGCACTGGCACCTCGAAACCGACGCTGACAATATCGTAACCCTCACCTTTGACCGCGCCAAGCCGGACGGCACGCGTGACTCGACCAATACGTTTTCGTCTGAAGCGTTGCGTGAGTTGTCGGCGATTGCGAAGGAATTAATGGCGAAACCCGTCAAGGGCCTCGCCATTTTTTCGGCGAAGGAAAATGGGTTTGCAGCCGGTGCCGACATCGACGAATTCACGCGCCTCGCGGGCCCCGATGAAGCGAACGCATTTACCAAGCTGGGCCTTGATGTATTCGATGAAATCGCGGCTCTGCCATTCCCTACACTTGCGATGATTCATGGCTTTTGCATGGGTGGCGGCACCGAGCTTGCGCTGGCTTGCAAATACCGTATCGCGGATGATGGTGCGAAAACAAAAATGGCTTTGCCGGAAGTGATGATTGGCATCGTGCCGGGCTGGGGTGGGGCGATTCGGATGCCGGCGCTGATTGGCGCTACGCAAGCGCTTGATCTCATGCTCACGGGCCGCGCAGTCGATGCACGGCGCGCGAAAGCGATGGGATTGGTGGACGACACCACGCCGCGTCGCCATTTCGTGCAAGCCGCAAAAACGCTCCTTAAAAAACCACCCGCATTGCATCAGCCCTCACTCAAGCACGCGATGGCCAATTGGCCCGTGATTCGCGGGCTGGTAGCGAATATGTCACGTAAGCAAGTCGCCAAAAAAGCGCGCAAAGATCACTACCCCGCCCCCTACGCGATCATTGATTTGTGGGAAAACTTTGGCGGTGATCCGCGTCAGGTGCAAGCCGATGCGCCGTGCTCGATCGCCACACTTTCCGCGCACCCGACGACCGCCAACCTGATTCGCATTTTCAAACTACAAGACCGACTGAAATCGCTTGGTGCGGGCGACTGCCCGATACAACATGTGCACGTGATTGGTGCCGGCGTAATGGGCGGCGATATTGCCGCATGGTGCGCGCTGCGTGGCTTTAAGGTGACACTGCAAGATTTAGATCACACCCGCATCGCACCCGCGATTAGGCGCGCTGGTGCGCTCTACGCGAAAAAATTAAAACAATCCCATCTGGTGCAGGCGGCGATGGATCGGCTGCAACCCGATGTAAATGGCGATGGCATCGCGCACTGCGATTTGGTGATTGAGGCGATTATCGAAAACGCCGAGATCAAGAAAAAACTTTACGCCTCTATCGAGCCGCGTCTAAAGCCTAGCGCGATTTTGGCGACCAATACTTCGTCGATTCCCTT
>JAYVGG010000295.1:0-7299 GCA_043772475.1 Burkholderiales bacterium | reverse complement strand
CAAAGTCATCAACAGGTAATGCTGTTTCTTTTACAAAACATACTACCTATCAAATCTGTATATCAAGTAGGTACTTCATTTAACTTGAGTTCAAACCCGTTCTTAATGTTCGCTTGCGTTGCTAGGGCTTACGCCTCACCAATTCAAGAACCCCATCAAGATCAGGCACCCAGCTATGCAGTACCCACCTTAATCGATTGTTTGTGTTTTTAAAGAGCGTTTCCCTCTGTGCGGCCAAACCGCGTTGTGTCGCGAGGGATTGCAATTATTGCTGATAACGGCCAATCGGTCAACACCTTTCGTTAAAAAGATTTTAAGCCAAGGTAACGCGGGCGAATTTTCGCTTGCCGACTTGGGCGACGAATGTTGTGCCCTTAGCCAGCGTGAGCGCTTTGTCGCTTATTTTTTCGCCGTCTAGTTTTACGCCGCCCTGCTCGATCATGCGGTGCGCTTCACCGGTGCTGGGGGTAAGGCCGGATTGCTTGAGTAGCTGGGCGATGCCGATGGTTGGTGCCTCTAGTGTGAGCGTGACCTCGGGGATGTCCTCGGGGATACCGCCGTGATGCCGTGACTCAAAATCGGTGAGCGCCGCCTCTGCTGCGGCCTGAGAGTGAAAGCGCGTAACGATTTCTTGCGCGAACAAAACCTTGATGTCGCGTGGGTTGCGCCCGCCAGCTACTTCTTTTTTCCACGTGGCGACGGTTTCAATAGATTGAAACGAAAGTAGCTCGATGTATTGCCACATGAGCTCGTCTGACACGGACATCAACTTGCCGAACATCTCACTTGGCGCGTCAGTAATCGCGATGTAATTATTTTTCGACTTCGACATTTTTTCAGTGCCGTCGAGCCCTACTAACAGCGGCATGGTGAGGATGCATTGTTGCTCTTGGCCGTATTGCTTTTGCAGCTCGCGACCGACGAGGAGATTAAATTTTTGATCGGTGCCGCCGAGCTCGACATCGGATTTCAATGCGACTGAATCGTAGCCTTGCATGAGTGGGTAGAGAAATTCGTGGACTGAGATCGGTACGTTGCCTTGGAAGCGTTTGGTGAAATCGTCGCGCTCGAGCATACGGGCGACAGTCCAGCGCGAGGCGAGCTCGATCATGCCGCGCGCACCCAGCGGGTCGCACCACTCGGAGTTGTAGCGGATGACGGTTTTTTCGGGGTCCAATACTAAACTGGCTTGCTTAAAGTAGGTCTTAGCGTTGGCTTCGATGGCCTCGCGGGTGAGCGGCGGGCGTGTGGCGTTGCGGCCGGACGGGTCACCGATCATGGAGGTGAAATCGCCGATGAGAAAGGTGACTTCATGGCCGAGATTTTGAAACTGGCGCATTTTATTGAGCACCACGGTGTGGCCCAAATGCAGATCAGGCGCGGTGGGGTCTAGGCCTAGTTTAATTTTGAGCGTGCGCCCGCTTTCTAATTTTTTACGGAGCTCGGCTTCGACAATCAGCTCGGCCGCACCGCGCTTGATGATGGCTAAGGCGGCATCAATTTTTGCAACATCGTTCATGAGAATCCAGACGGGGGTTAATGGGCCACAGCGGGTGACAGGACAAGAAGTTTTCTGTTACCCTTCAACGGTTTGCAGCCGAAACCTCGGCAATTAAGCAAGGAAATTTGTTTGCAATGACACGTGAAGAATTCAAAATGGTAGCGGAAAACGCGGCGAAACGCGCGTCGCAGCTCGTTTCCAAGACCCTCGCTCGCCCCGCCACGCGCCAAATCGCGCGGGTGTTGGCCGTGTATTTTGCGATTCCGGTGTGTGGATTGTTGGTGGCGTTTGGTGTGGCCACCGATACGCAGCTTGAGAACGTGCCGCGCCAGGAAATCACCCAAGCGCTGGCGTTGCCCGTAGCTGGCGACGATGCAGATAACGATTACACCTTTCGCGCGAGTGAGCGCGTGCGTAGTGGCGATACCGTGGCGGCCCTATTACAACGCCTCAACGTAAACGACGACGAAGCGAATAAATTTTTACGCACCGAGCCTAGCGCCAAAACTATTTTTCAATTGCGTCCCGGCCGTTTTGTGCGTGCTGTCGTGGATAAAGATGGCGAATTGCGCTCGCTCGCTTACCTACATAGTGCTGACAAAATGCTCGAAGTGCGGCGCGGGCAAGATGGCTTTGTGGCGGAAGAAAAACCGCTCGTCCCGACAATCGAACGCGTGGCCAAGAGTGGCGTGATTCGCTCTTCGCTTTTTGGCGCGACGGACACGGCGGGTGTGCCGGATTTAATCGCCGATCAGCTCGCGAAAATATTTTCGACCGATATTGATTTTCATATCGACTTACGGCGTGGCGATAAATTCACCGTGAACTACGAAATGCTTTATCACGAGGGCCAATATCTGCGCCCCGGCCGCGTGCTCTCGGCCGAATTCACCAATAACGGCAAGCGTTTCGAGGCATTTTTGTTTGCCGACCCGGAAGGTGGCGATGGCTATTACGCGGCTGACGGCAGCAATCGCTCGAAAGGTTTTTTACGCTCGCCACTCGCATTTTCGCGCGTGTCGTCTGGCTTCGGTGGGCGGATGCATCCGATTTTTCGCAATTGGCGCGCGCATACAGGGGTCGATTTCGCGGCACCGCGTGGCACGCCGACTTGGGCAACATCAGATGGCATCGTCGAATACGCTGGTGTGAAAGGTGGGTACGGCAACGTGGTCGAGATTCGCCACGCGGGATCGGTGAGCACGCTTTACGCGCATCTATCGTCATTCGCAGCCGGCATTCACAAAGGTGCCCGGGTGAGTCAGGGGCAAACCATCGCCTACGTGGGCGCGACAGGTTACGCGACCGGCCCGCATCTGCACTACGAATTCAAATACGCGGGCAAGCACCAAGACCCGTTGCGCGTGGTGTTACCAAAAGCTGAGCCATTGGCTCCCAAGCACTTAGCGTCATTCAAAACCACTGCCACCGAGCAGGCCTCGCAGCTTGCACTTTATCGCGGCATGTCGTTTAGCAGCTTCGAGTAATTTGGCTGCGCCAGCAAAACTTTTTGTTGGCATCATGTCGGGCACCTCGCTCGATGGGGCGGATGCGATTCTGGCGGATTTTTCTCTCGCGCACCCACGTGTGATTGCGTTCGCAAGTGCGCCTTACGCACCTGGGCTACGCGATGAATTGCTTGCGTTGAATCGCGCAGGAGAAAATGAAATCGAGCGTAGTGCGCTGGCTGCGAACCAGCTCGCACGGGTGTATGCGGAGGTTACCCAGCGTGTTTTGGGTACACGGCACGCGAGCGAGATTGGGGCGATTGGCTGCCACGGGCAGACGGTTCGCCACCGGCCAGACTTGGGGTTCACCACGCAGTTAAATAACGCTGCCTTACTGGCCGAGCTCACGGGTATTCGCGTTGTTTCTGATTTCCGTTCGCGCGATGTGGCCGCCGGTGGCCAAGGTGCGCCGCTGGCACCCGCGTTTCACGACGGCGTGTTTCGCGCGGCGAATGAAACGCGGGTTGTGGTGAATATCGGCGGCATTGCAAATATCAGCGTGCTGCGGCCGAACGAAGCTGTGAGTGGGCTTGATTGCGGGCCGGGGAATTGTTTAATGGATGGTTGGATCAATCAACATCAACAAAAATCGCACGATGAAAATGGCGGGTGGGCAGCCCAAGGCCTAATATCGGCGCGGCTTTTGGGCAAATTGCAGGCTGAGAAATTCATGCGGGATGCGCCACCGAAAAGCACCGGGCGCGATTTGTTTTCGCTTGCGTGGTTAGCGCCGATGCTGGTGGGACAGTCCGCTGTGGACGTGCAAGCCACCCTGCTCGAATTTACCGCGTGGGGTATCGCTTCACACGTGGCGCGCTACGCGATGGAGGCGAAGACCGCGATTATCTGCGGCGGGGGTGCCAACAATGGCGCGCTGATGGCGCGGCTCGCGGTACTCATGCCGGGTGTGCGGGTGACGACATCGGATGAACTTGGAGTGCCCACGCAAGAGGTGGAGGCGCTTGCGTTTGCGTGGCTTGCGAAGCAGTGTGTGGACGGGGTGGCGCTGGATCTCACACGTGTCACGGGCGCGCGGCGGGCGAATGTGCTCGGGACGATTACGCGCGCGTGATTTTGCAGCGCGAAACGCCCCGCTACTTCGCCACCGCCAGCGCCGTTTCAATATCCCAAATAATGTCCTCAATCGTCTCCAGCCCCACCGAGAGGCGCACCATATCGGGCGGGACACCGGCTTTGATTTGATCTTCCTCGCTTAGCTGCCGATGCGTCGTCGATGCGGGGTGAATCACCAGCGATTTTGCGTCGCCGATGTTGGCTAGATGCGAAATAAATTGCAGGGCTTCGATAAATTTCACGCCTGCATCAAAGCCGCCTTTGATGCCAAATGAAAGCAGCGCGCCCGCGCCTTTCGGCATGTAGCGTTTCACCAGTGTGTGATATTTATTCGATTTCAACCCCGGGTAATTCACCCACGCGACTTGCGGATGCGATTCTAAAAATTCAGCGACACGCATCGCGTTGATGCAATGGCGCTCCATGCGTACTGGCAGCGTTTCAATCCCCTGCATGAGCTGCCACGCGCTGAAGGGTGCTAAGGTCGGGCCGAACACGCGCAGCACTTCCATGCGCGCTTTCATGGTGTAGGCGAAATCGCCGAAGGTCTCAAAAAACCTGACACCGTGATACCCCGCCGAGGGCTCAGTCATGCCGGGGAATTTGCCATTGGCCCACGGGAATTTACCGCTCTCGATCACCACGCCGCCCATGGTGGTGCCGTGGCCGCCTAAGAATTTGGTCGCGCTGTGCAGCACAATATCCGCGCCGTGTTTCAAGGGTTGGCACAGGTACGGCGAGGCCGCCGTGTTATCGACCACGAAGGGAATCCCCGCCTCACGCGCAATCTTGCCGACGGCTTCAAGATCGATCATGTTGATGGCGGGGTTGCCGAGGGTTTCTGAAAAAATAACTTTGGTGTTGGGCTTTAAGGCGCGGCGAAAATTTTCCGGGTCATCGGGGTCCACGAGGGTCGCGTTGATGCCGAATTTTTTGAAGTTGACGTTGAACATCGTGTGCGTGCCGCCATAGAGCTTGCCCGACGAAACGATGTGGTCACCCGATTCCAAAATGTTGAGGAGCGCCACCATCTCTGCCGCCTGCCCACTCGCGGTCGCAACACCCGCGCGCCCACCTTCGAGCGCCGCACAGCGCTCTTCAAACGCAGCCGTGGTGGGGTTGGAGAGGCGGGTATAGACGTTGCCGAAGGTTTGAAGATTAAAAAGTGAGGCTGCGTGCTCGGCGCTATCGAAGACGTAAGAAGTCGTCTGATAAATCGGCAGCGCGCGCGAGCCGGTGGCGGCATCGGGGATTTGGCCGGCGTGGAGGGCTAGGGTTTCGAAGCCGAATTGGTGGTCGGGCATGGGGGCTCGCTTGCTTGTACGGATAGCGAGAGTGTAGCGCGTGGGGGATGAGGGCTAACGTTTGGTGTGGGAAAATGCGTGGGGGATTAAAAGTTGTTTTTGTGAAAAGACTGGAACACAAGGCGTGGTGCGGAGTTTGACGGTTTTTATTATCCGCAAGAATGAAGAAACGGTTTACCGCACGCGTCCAAAACCTGCCGCCCCAGAATTTATCCGGCGTCAAGGGTTTCGCGGCACTGGCGTTACAACCCGCTCCACCACCCCAAACCCCGCCTCAATCAACAACGCCATCAGCGCGACCGGCACGGCACCCGCCAGCAACATGGCGTGGTCATTGAGTGCCAAGCCAGTGACGATGCGCTCGCCGAACCCACCTGCGCCGATGAAGGCGGCGATGGTGGTGGTGCCGACACCGATGACGGCGGAGGTTTTGATGCCGGCGAGTATGGTGGTGCGCGCCAGTGGTAGTTCCACCAAACTTAGCGTGAGCGCGGGTGTCATGCCGAGTGATTGGGCGGCTTCGATCATGCCGCGTGGGATTTGCGTGAGGCCGGCGTGGGTGTTTCGCACGATAGGGAGCAAGGCGTAAACGGCGAGCGCGATAAAAGCGGGCACGAAGCCGATGCGGCCGGTCAGCGGGATGAGTATTGCCAGCATGGCGAGGGCGGGGATGGTTTGCAGGACGCCGGTTACGCCGAGAATAACCGCGCCTAGCCTTCTATGGCGCGCGGCGAGGACACCGAGTGGAACACCGACAACGACGCTCGCAAAGAGGGATAGAAACACCAGCGCGAAGTGCTCCCTGGCGAGGCGGCCGAGATCGGGCGCTACGAGTGCCGTCCAAAAGTTGGTCGCTGCGGCACGGGTGGCGGGCGGGGTGGCGGCACTAGGCTTGCCGCTCGAAGGCTTCGCGATAAATTCCGCCGCTACCTGCTCGAAGCTTTTCTTTTCTAGCTCGGCTCCCGCGTTCATGCCGCGCATGGCTTCGTCGCTGATTTGGCCTTCGAGCGTGGCTATGGCAGCCCACGCTTTGGGGAAACGCTGCGCTAGATCGGCCTTATGCAGGAGCACCGCGTCGTAGCGCGGAAAGTAACGTGCATCGTCGGCAAGAACGGTGAGCTGGTACTGGCCGATCTTGGCGTCCGTTGAGTAGATGTCGATGAGGTCAACTTCGCCCTGCGCGATGGCCTCATACGCTAAGCCATGGTCGAGCCCGCGCGGGGTGGCCCAGGTGAGGACGTAGGCGGTTTTCAAACCGGGCCAGCCGTCGGCGCGGCCGATGAATTCTTGCGATAGCCCGAGCCGTAGATCAGAGTGCGCTTTTAAGTCCGAGAGCGTTTTGATGCGGCGCTCGCTGGCAGCACTTGCGCGCATCGCGAGTGCGTAAGTGTTGTTGAAACCCAGCGGCACTGAGGCGGCGAGCCCCATCGGGGCGAGTTTGCGGTTGAGCTCGGCAAGCGGCGGCACGCTATCGAGCTTCAGGATTTCGCGCGCAATGGTACCGGTGTATTCGGGGTAGATGTCGATGCTGCCCGCGCTAAGCGCGCTTAGGACGATGGCGGTGTTGCCGAGGCCCTGGCGGTGGACTACTTTGGTCTCGCCGGTGGCGGCGGCGGTCTGGCGAATGAGCTCGGCGAGTACGTAGGATTCGGTGAAGCGTTTGGAGCCGACGTTGAGCTCCGCCGATACTGCGCTGAGCGGGGCCAGTAGCGCGAGGCACATGACAAGCGCTTGCGCGAGGTGCGTGGTGAGTGGGTGCGCTTCGGTGGGCGAGATCATGGCGTTGGGGGTGGCGCGATCCTGGTCGTAAAACTGCACGTTCCACTTCGACTTGCGACATTTCAAGGCTGAGCACAAAGGCTGAGGAGAAGTGAAGGGAGTACCTTTGTGGTGTTCAAAGCCCAAAGGAGCA
>JAYVGG010000294.1:0-5918 GCA_043772475.1 Burkholderiales bacterium | reverse complement strand
CAGCCTGCAACGCCTAACCCGCCGCAGCGAATTTGGCGAATTTCGTCGCCACTCGCAAAATCATATTCGACGATGCCATCACTACTGCCGACGGCGATTTTATTTGCGCTCAAAAAAGCCACTGTCCAGCCGATATTCGGGCGCGTTGAGGTGGCAAGCACTTTCGCGTACCCCAGTGCCGCTTCGGCCCCGAGGCGCACCAGCTGGCGATCTTGCAGCACCGCAAATTCACCGTGCTCGTTGCGCGCAAGGGCGTAGATGTTACCGTCGGCTTTGAGGACTTTATTTTCGACCCGGGCTAAGCCATCGGCCGCCGCGTAGCGCCAAAGCCCATTACCAAGCGTGCCGATCCAGAGAGCATCGGCTTCCACGAGGAGGGTGTAAACGTAGCCGAGCGACTCGCCACCCACATCGCGATGCTCGGTGACGACATCACCGGCAATCGAGACTAGCCCGCCTAGCGTGCCGACCCAAAGCTTATCGTCAAACATCGCCAGCGCGCGACAGGGCGCATTGAGCGCGCGCGCGCTGTGGGCACTATGGGCTGCTAGGTCACGGGTGCCGGTTTGGTCACTGGTGCCGATTTGGTCACGGATGCCGCTTTGGTCGCGCCTGAGAAGCCCATAGCGATGGGTCGCTATCCACAAGGTGCCATCGGGCGCTTCGAGCGTATCCCAGACGCGCGCATCGGCTAGGTTTTCGATCAATATAAATTCGTCTTCAATACCCGGGCTTGCGCGAAACAGGGCGTGCTCGGTGCCCACCAGAAGCGTGCCATCACGGCCTGGCCGCACGCTAAAAAACTGCCCAGCACCAGTCAGCTCGGGCTGCGCGAAATAGGCGTGCATGAAACTTACTTTACGTACGCCGGCGGAGTCGGTCGCGCACCAGACGTTGCCGTAGCTATCCATGGTGAGATCGTTAATCGTCGCACCCACATTGGCGACTCCGGTGATAGACCATATGCCTTTGGATTCACGCAGGAGCGACAAGCGCGATGAAGAGCCCACCCAAACCACGCCATCGGCGGCCCGCACGGCCAACACCGTGCCGGTGGCAATGAGAGGACAAGTTTCAGATTTAAGATCAGCATCCGGGCTGACTGCCACCAGCCCCTCGACACCGCCCACCAAAATATCGCCGGTTGGGCTCGCCGCAAGACGGGTTAATTCACCGACCGCCGCGTACACCGTGCGCGTCATGGTGCGCCATGCGGCACCCGCGAAAATCGACAGGCCCGCTGCCGCACTCGCCACAATCACGCGTGCCGAAGAATCGATCGCGATATCAAAAATCACGTCGTTCTGTAGTACCGGGTGATCGACAGGCGCAAACGAAAACACGCCCTCTACACTGCTGCCGAGAATGAGCCCCTCGGCGGTGCCGATGTAGATACGGCCATCCGGGGTCGTTACGATACGCTTAGCGGGCCCAAACGGCCAGCTCGGCCCGAACGCCATCTGGCGGATGCTGCCGTCACACTCGACTAAATCAAGCCCCGCATCGGAGCCGACCCAGATACGCCGTTCGCTATCCATAGCGAGCCCGCGTAAGCCCTGCAAGGTGAGGCCGTTCGATTGGTCGTAGGCGCGCACCTCGACCCCGTCGTAGGCGGCGAGGCCGCAGGGCCCACTCACCCACACGCGCCCACGTGGGCCCACCACCACGGTGTGGGTCTGTGCGCTCAAGAGGCCTTCAGCGCGCGAGATTTGTGTGGTCGTGAGGGTTTGCGGGCGCGGCGCGAGCACATCCCAGTCGCGCGCCGGTGGCGCGCGATCTAGTGCAGGCAGGCTGGGCTGCGGCAGAATTTGGTCAAGCATCATTATTCATATCGGTGAAGTGCCCCACGCCAGTGAATCCGCCTTTTTTCTGTACCTCGTTGGGCGGTATCACGATAGTGCGTCATGATACGCCAACCAGACCTTGCCGTGAGCCCGATTTCGGGGTTGGTGTGGGTCAAATTGTGTCTAAACAAGAGGAAACATCATGCGAGCTTGGTACGGTCTCATTGCGATTTGCTTGGTCGGCGAATGCGCCGCCGAAGCCCCCGCCGTCGTAGCCCCTGCCCCGCCGTACACCGTGACGCGCATTGCCCTGCCGGGCCCACTGGCAGGGGTGCTGGTGAGCGTAAATCTGGCCGACCCGTCGGTGAGCCTCAAGGTAGCGCTTACCGATAGCCATGACCCCGACGGCGATGGCCCCTGTGTGGGCCAGCTCGACACCACGAGCCACGCCGCGCGTAAGGCCGGCTTCACGATTACGATGAACGCGAGTTTTTTTGCCGCCCCCGCGAGCCGTGATGTGCTGGGCAAAAAAGTGCGCTACTTTGTTGGTAATTGCAGCACCCCGGTAGGCTGGCATGTGGCGGCGGGCAAGCTCATTACCAAGCCCGCCAACGATAAGCTACGCGCCACGCTTGTCATCGACGCAGCCGGTCGCGCTAGTATTGTCGAAAATCTGCGCGAGATGCCACCGGGCACGCGCTATGCCGTGAGCGGCAATGATGTGCTTTTGCGTGACGGCAAAATCACCCACACCGAAGCCGATGCCACCCGCCACCCCCGTAGCGCAGCGGGGCTAAGCCGAGACGGCTCATCACTTTTTCTGCTCGTCATCGACGGCCGCCAAGCCGCCGCCGATGGTAGCGGCGTGCAGCATAGCCGGGGGGCGAATTTATTTGAGCTGGGTGAAATTTTAAAACGCCACGGTGCTGCCAACGCGATCAATCTCGACGGCGGCGGCAGCAGCACGCTGGTGCTGAAAGATCCGCACACGGGGGTTTACACGGTGGCCAATCGGCCTTCCGATGCATCGGCACTCAATCTGCCGCTACTGATGGAGCGCCCGGTGGCGGACGTGATTGGCATCACGATTAGCGCGCGAGCGCACAAGAAAGAATAGCCGAAACACTAGCGCTGGTGCGGGGTTTCGGCCAATACGCGAAGGCCAGCGTCACCGCCTAACGAACACCCGCCATCACCATGGCGACTGCCGCCGTGAGTTTTTTTGCATACGGCACATGCAAAAATTCGTTCGGCCCGTGCGCGTTTGATTTTGGCCCCAGCACGCCGGTGACCAACATCTGCACACCGGGAAATTTTTCACCGAGCATCCCCATGAAGGGAATGGTGCCGCCCTCGCCCATGTAGGCGGCGGGCTTGCCGTAAAAAGTTTGCGAGGCGTGATCGAGTGCTGCGGCGAGCCACGGTGCGGTGGCAGGTGCATTCCAGCCGGTGGCGGCGGAGTCGGCCTCAAAAGTAACGCCGGCTGAGTACGGCGGGTCGCTTTCGAGCGTGTGCTTCATGGTGGCAGCGGCTTTTTCACCGTCAACCAGGGGCGGCAAACGCAGCGAAAGTTTGAGTGCCGTGCGCGGGCGCTGCACGTTGCCCGCGGCCGCCGTGGGTGGCAAGCCATCCGCACCCGTTACCGCGAGGGCTGCGCGCCAGGTGCGATTCAAAATCAATTCCACCGGGTCTTTCGAGAGCGGAATCACGAACTGCATCGGCCCCGAGCAGCACGCCGCCCACGGGAATCGCTGCCAAATACTGTCGCCCAAAATCACGGCGGCTTCTTTCGCCTGCTCGACGCGCGCTGTCGGGATCTCACACTGAAACACGGGGGACTTAACCAGCCCGGTGCGCGAGTCGTCAACCCGATCAAGTAGCTGTCGTGCGATGCGAAACGACGACGGCACCACGCCGCCTGCGTCACCGGAGTGAACGCCTTCGGTCAATACATCGACCGTGAGCGTGCCATTCACCAAGCCGCGTAGCGAGGTGGTAACCCACATTTGGTCGTAATTACCGGCACCCGAATCGAGTGCCATCACGAGCTGTACGTTGCCCATGCGCGGCGCCAATAAATCGAGATAGGCCGGTAAATCGTAGCTGCCACTTTCTTCGCAGGTTTCGATCATGCCCACGCAACGCGGGCGGGCGATGCCCTGCTCATCAAGCGCCAAAATGGCCGCGAAGGACGCGTAAATCGCGTAGCCGTCGTCGGCCCCGCCGCGTCCATACAATTTCCCGTCTTCGTACACGGGAGTCCACGGGCCCAAACCTGTGCGCCAGCCGGTCATCTCGGGCTGTTTGTCGAGGTGGCCGTAGAGCAAAATCGGGCGTGCGGGGTCACACCCACCGGTGGCGGGGACATCAAAATAAATCAGTGGCGTGCGGCTTTCTAAGCGGATCACTTCAAGCTTGAGACCCTTGATGCCCAAGCCCGCCACCCACGCGCGCGCCTGCTCCACCGCCTTGTCGATAAACCCGTGCGCCTGCCAATCGTGATCAAAATGCGGCGATTTGGCGGGGAGCTTGATGTACTCGGTGATCTGGGGGACGATTTCGTCGTCCCAGCGTTTGGTGACGGATGCTAATAACTGCGCGGTGTTTAGTGTGGTGGGGATATTGTCACGTGCGGTCATGTTGGCTCCGATTCAAGCGAAAAAATTATGGGCGAAACGGCTGGAAAGCCTTGCCCCATATAGGGTTTTAGTATTTTGCATTCCCCGGCGTGCGCGGGAACGGAATCACATCACGCACATTCGCAAGCCCCGTCACATACGAAATGGTGCGCTCAAAGCCAAGCCCAAAGCCCGCGTGCGGCACGGTGCCGTAGCGGCGTAAATCGCGGTACCAGCCGTAGTGCGCTGGGTCGAGGCCAGATTCAATCATGCGTGCATCGAGCACACTCAAACGCTCCTCGCGCTGCGAGCCACCGATGATTTCGCCAATGCCGGGCGCCAGCACGTCCATGGCCGCGACCGTCTTCCCGTCGTCATTTAAGCGCATGTAAAACGCTTTAATTTCTTTCGGGTAGTTCATCAAAATCACTGGCTTACCCACGTGCTTTTCGGCGAGAAAGCGCTCGTGCTCGCTCTGTAAATCAATGCCCCACTTCACCGGGTAATCAAACTTTTCTTTGGTGGTTTCGAGGATGCGTATCGCTTCCGTGTAATCCATGCGAACAAACTCGGTATTCACCATCGCCTCAAGTTTTGCGATCACACCTTTCTCAACACGCTCTTCAAAAAACGCCATATCGTCGGCGCGTTCATCGAGTACCGTTTTGAAAATATGCTTGAGAAGCGCCTCGGCCAAGCTCGCGTCCGCCGCAAGATCGGCAAACGCAATCTCAGGCTCGATCATCCAAAATTCCGCCAAGTGCCGCGAGGTGTTGGAGTTTTCGGCACGGAAAGTTGGCCCAAACGTGTACACCTTCGAGAGCGCCATGCAGTAGGTCTCGACATTCAATTGCCCGGAGACAGTGAGGAAAGCTTCGCGACCAAAAAAATCTTTGCTGTAGTCCACCTTGCCGTCCGGCGTTTTCGGTAGGTTCATCATGTCGAGCGTGGAGACGCGAAATAATTCGCCCGCCCCTTCGGCGTCTGAGGCGGTGATGATCGGTGTATTCACCCACACAAAACCATCCGCATCAAAAAACCGATGAATCGCCTGCGCCACCGTGTGCCGCACGCGCGTGGTGGCACCGATCACGTTGGTACGCGCACGCAAATGCGCCACATCGCGCAGGTACTCCATGGTGTGAACCTTGGGCGTGATCGGGTAAGTATCCGGGTCATCCACCCAGCCTACGACAGTCAGTGATGTCGCCTGCATTTCAAACGGTTGCCCTTTCGCGGGCGAGGGCACAATCAAACCCGTCACCTCGACCGCGCAGCCGGCGGTGAGCTTTTGCACTTCGGCTTCGTAATTGGCAAACGTATTCGGCACCACCGCCTGCACGGGGTGAAAGCAGGAGCCATCGGAAACGTTGACGAAAGAGATTCCCGCCTTCGAGTCACGACGCGTTTTGACCCAGCCCTTGAGGGTGATGGGAGTGTCAGCAGGGGCGGCGCCGGCGAGGATGTCTTTGCAGCTAAGTGAGGTCATGGGAATCGTGTGTGTGGTGTGAGCTCA
>JAYVGG010000293.1:0-2138 GCA_043772475.1 Burkholderiales bacterium | reverse complement strand
CAGCAATTGGCGAGTGGCTTAGCACGCCCCGAGCGTTTGGTCGGCATTCATTTCTTTAACCCCGTGGCGATGATGATGCTGGTCGAAATCGTCGAAGGCCCGCAGAGCGCACCCGAGGTTATGAAAATTTCACAAGCGTTCGTGAAAAAAATCGACAAGCTCCCGCTTCCCGTAAAATCCGCGCCCGGCTTTTTGGTGAACCGTATTCTCACGCCCTACATGACGGAAGCGCAGATTATGTTGGAGGAGGGCATTACGGCTGAGACCATTGACGCAGCCGCCAAAGAATTCGGAATGCCGATGGGGCCCATTGAATTGGCGGATACGGTTGGCCTTGATGTCGGGCTCGCAGTCGGTAAAGAGCTTGCCAAAGCGGGCACGCCACAGCCCAAGAAAATTCAAGAATTAGTCGAAGCGAAAAAGCTCGGCAAAAAATCGGGTGAAGGTTTTTACAAATGGGTCAACGGTAAACCGCAAAAAACGGCCGGTAGTGGCACCATTGATTTGGCTCCGCTGTGGATGCGGATGACCTTGCCCGCCGTGAATGAAGCGGTGGCGTGCGTGCGCGAGGGGATTGTGCTCGATGCCGATCTCTGTGATGCCGGCATTATTTTTGGCACCGGCTTCGCCCCCCACCGTGGTGGCCCGCTCCAGTACCTGCGCGCCGCCGGTAAGGATAAATTATTAGCCGAGATGAAAGCCCTGGAAGCCAAGCACGGCGCGCGTTTCACGGCAGATGCGGGCTGGGAAAAAATCTAATGGCGGCCAACCGCGTGATGGCGCTTTGGCAAACGTGGTCTGCCCGACCCTTCGGCAAAACCATTTTCTCGCGCGTGATTTGCTGGAAAGCACCGTATTTCGCCACGATCAAGCCGCGCTTTCTTGAGATGCGGCCGGGTTTTTCGCGGGTCTTTATGCCTAAGCGCCGCGCGGTGCATAACCACATCGGCACCATCCACGCGATTGCGCTGTGTAATTTAGCCGAGCTCGGTGCCGGCACGATGATGGAAGCCAGCGTATCGCCCGCCATGCGCTGGCTACCACGCGGGATGAGCGTGCAGTATTTGAAAAAAGCCGAGAGCGACGTTAGCGTCACTTGTACGTGTGAGGATTTCGCCGATGGCTTAG
The DNA here is from genome assembly GCA_043772475.1 of Burkholderiales bacterium. GTDB lineage: Bacteria > Pseudomonadota > Gammaproteobacteria > Burkholderiales > Usitatibacteraceae > UKL13-2. The sequence goes on along the minus strand of JAYVGG010000293.1, from coordinate 1,010 downwards.
CACGCGACGTGGTGGTGGCCTGTGATGTACATGACAGCGCGGGTGCTTTGGTGTGCCATGCCGATATCACCATGTATTTGAGCCCAAAACCCGCACCACGCTAGCCTTATAATTCAAGCTCTTTCAAACGAGGCAGCCGAGGATACGGTGGCGCAATTAAAACTAGAAAATCGGCGCGGTACGCGCTATCTTGAGTTTGACGAAAACGCCACCATCGCGGATGTATTTGCGCTGCGCTGCCGCACCTCGCCCAATGCGCTCGCTTACCGCGATTTTGATAGCGTCAGCAAGAGCTGGAAAAGCACCACGTGGCGCGAAATCGGCGACCGTGTTGCGCTCATGCGCGAGGGGCTCAGGCGCGATGGTTTTCAAAGTGGGGAGCGCTTAGCCCTCATGCAAAAAAATGGTAGCAATTGGGTGCTGGCCGATCAAGCCGCACTCGCGCACGGCATGGTGCCCGTCCCCTTATTTGTCGACGATAGGCCAGACAACGTCGCCTACATCGTCAACGATGCCGACGTAAAGGTGATCGTGATTGATGGCGAAGAGCACTGGAAGCGGCTCAAAACGGTGCGTGAAAAGCTCACCCCCCTGAAACTTATTTTGAGCGTAAAGCCCGTGGTGGACGCCGACGAGCCCCGCCTAAAATTGCTCGCCGATTGGCTTCCCGTCTCCCCCGGCGCCTTCACCCGCGCGCCGCTATCGGGATCTGATCTCGCCACCATTGTCTACACCTCCGGCACCACCGGCAAGCCCAAAGGTGTGATGCTCTCGCACCGTAATATCCTCGCCAATGTCGAATCGGGCTTGATGGTTTACGATGTTTTTCCTGAGGATATTTTTCTCTCTTTTCTCCCGCTCTCGCACATGTTTGAGCGCACCTGCGACTACTACTTGAATGTGGTGTCGGGGGCGTCGATGGCGTTTTCGCGCTCGATCCCGCAGCTTGCCGAAGATTTCCGCACCATCCAGCCGACGGTGATTTTCTCGGTGCCGCGAATTTATGAGCG
>JAYVGG010000292.1:0-2358 GCA_043772475.1 Burkholderiales bacterium | reverse complement strand
GAGCAATTGTCGGGTGATGTAGCCGCGGCGGATGTTGACAAGACTATCAATACGTTGCGTAAACAACGCGCCACGTTTGATAAAACCGATCGTGCGTCTGAGCTTGGTGATTTTGTCGTGCTTGATTTTGAAGGCAAGATTGATGGCGCGGTATTCCCCGGTGGTGCGGCTGAAAACTTTAGCATGGTACTTGGCGAAGGCCGGATGCTGCCTGATTTTGAGTCAGCGCTCTATGGCATGAAGGGGGGCGACAAAAAGAGTTTTGATCTCACCTTCCCAGCTGATTACGCCGCTGAGCTTGCCGGTAAAACGGCACAGTTCTCGGTCACAGCAAAAATCGTCAATGCGCCGATACTGCCTGACGTTGATGCCACCTTCGCGAAGTCGTTGGGTGTGGCGGACGGTAACGTCGAGATCATGCGTGATGAAATCAAAACCAATCTCGCGCGCGAGCTTAAAAAACGTATCCAGCTTCGTACTAAAGATCAGGTCATGAATGCCCTGCTTGCCACGGCCACGCTCGATCTGCCACGCGCCTTGGTTGACTCGGAAATTGGCCGCTTGCAAGATCAAGCCGTGAAAGACATGGCCGAGCGCGGCATGGCCGCAAAAGACATTCAGCTCCCACCCGATTTATTTGTTGAGCAAGCCGAAAAGCGCGTCAAGCTTGGGCTGGTTCTCAATGACGTGGTCAAGCAGCACAACCTGCGCGCAACACCGGAGCAGATTCGCGCGGTCATTGAAGAGCACGCTGAAAGCTTTGAAGATCCAAAGCAAATGGTGAAATGGTATTACAGCGATGAATCGCGTTTGCGTGAAGTCGAAGGCGCGGTACTCGAAGACAACGTAGTGGATTGGGCTGTGAAGCAAATGGCTGTCACCGCCGTTGCCAAGTCGTTCGATGAAATCATGGAGATTAAACGCCAATGAGAACCTTCCGAGATTTTCAATCGCAGGCCTATGACGTAAGCGGCATCGCCCCCGGCCACGCCGACGATTACGCCAGCATGGGCTATCAAGCCACCACCGGGCTAGGCTACATCCCGATGGTGATTGAGCAATCGGGGCGCGGTGAGCGGGCGTTTGATATCTACTCGCGCCTCCTGAAAGAGCGCGTGATTTTTTTGGTCGGCGAAGTCAACGACAACACCGCAAATTTGATCGTCGCCCAGATGTTGTTTTTGGAAAGTGAAAATCCCGATAAAGATATTGCGCTTTATATCAATTCCCCCGGCGGCTCGGTAACCGCCGGCTTGGCGATGTACGACACCATGCAGTTCATCAAGCCCGATGTCTCTACGCTCTGCACCGGTTTTGCGGCGAGCATGGGCGCATTCTTGTTGGCCGCTGGCGCCAAGGGCAAGCGCATGTCGCTACCGAACGCGCGCGTGATGATTCATCAGGTTTCCGGTGGCTTCCGTGGGCAAGCTTCCGACATCGCGATTCACGCTAAAGAGACCCTCTTTTTGAAGCAGCGCTTAAACGAAATCATGGCCAAGCACACCGGCCAGACGATTGAAGTCGTTGAGAAAGACACGGATCGCGATAATTTCCTCTCCGCTGAGGATGCATTGAAGTACGGTATTATCGACAAGGTGCTGGAAAGTCGTAGCCAAGTTTAAGGCGCAAAGGCTAATTTAGTTGTACGGAAACCGGAATTTATAGGACGGCCATGAGCGAGAAAGTCGGCGAGAAATTGCTTTATTGTTCCTTTTGCGGCAAGAGCCAGCACGAGGTAAGGAAGCTGATCGCCGGGCCATCGGTGTTTATTTGCGACGAGTGCATCGACCTTTGCAACGACATCATCCGCGAAGAGACGCAGGCTGACCCGAACACCAAGGCCGCCAAGAGCGATCTACCCACGCCGCAAGAAATCTGCGACATTCTCGATCAATACGTGATCGACCAAGTACAAGCTAAAAAAATTCTCGCGGTCGCCGTATACAACCACTACAAACGCCTCAAATTCGGCTCCAAAGATGGTGAAGTCGAATTAGCCAAATCGAATATCTTGCTGATCGGGCCCACGGGCTCGGGTAAAACATTGCTCGCGCAAACGCTCGCGCGGATGCTGAACGTTCCCTTCGTGATTGCCGATGCCACTACCTTGACCGAGGCCGGCTATGTGGGCGAGGACGTTGAAAATATCATCCAAAAGTTGCTGCAAAAGTGCGACTACGATATCGAAAAGGCGCAGCGCGGGATCGTCTATATCGACGAGATCGACAAAATTTCGCGTAAGTCTGATAACCCCTCTATCACCCGTGACGTGAGCGGTGAGGGCGTGCAGCAAGCGCTCTTGAAGCTCATTGAGGGCACGATTGCCTCGGTGCCGCCCCAAGGCGGCCGCAAGCACCC
>JAYVGG010000291.1:0-3749 GCA_043772475.1 Burkholderiales bacterium | reverse complement strand
GCCACTTGCGGTAACGCTCGGGCGGCCTCGGGGTAATCGCTAAAGGCGGATACCGCCACCACTTTGCCGCCAGCGCCCGCGGCATAGACAATCTCGGTGAGCGAAGGGGCAAGCGTGACGATGCGCGACGCGGGGGCGGGCAATCGCAGCAATACGCCGCTGTCATCGGTGAGCATGACCGGGGCGGCTACGGCGTTTACCGCGCAGCACAGCGCCAGCGCGAGGAACGCACCCCACCGCGCGCTCATGCGGCGACGAGCGCTTTACGCCGCGCCCGCACCGCCGTTTGCAATACTTTCAGCGTCGCTACGGTGTCGTCCCAGCCTAGGCACGGGTCGGTCACGGAAACGCCGTATTTAAGCTGCTGGCCCGGCACAATATCTTGGCGGCCGGCGTTGATATGGCTTTCAATCATCACGCCCACAATCCGCGGGTCGCCGCTCGCAATTTGCGCGCCGACATCGTTGGCCACGTCCCTTTGCCGCTCGTATTTTTTATCGCAATTGGCGTGCGAAAAATCAATCATCAAGCGCTCTACCAAGCCCGCCTTGGCAAGCTCTTTACACGCCGCATCAACGCTCGCGGCATCGTAATTGGGCGCTTTGCCACCGCGCAAAATCACGTGGCAATCATCATTGCCGCCGGTCGAAATAATCGCCGAGTGCCCGCCCTTGGTGACGGACAAAAAGTGGTGCGGCTTGCAGGCGGTCTTGATCGCATCGACCGCGATTTTGATATTGCCATCGGTGCCATTTTTGAAGCCTACTGGGCAGGAGAGGCCGGATGCTAACTGGCGATGCGATTGGCTCTCGGTGGTACGCGCACCGATGGCTCCCCAAGCCACGAGATCGGCCAAGTATTGCGGCGAGATCAAATCAAGGTACTCGGTGCCGGCGGCAAGTCCTAGCTCGTTGATGTCCAAAATAAGCTTACGGGCGAGCCTGAGCCCCTTATTGATGTCGTAGCTTTCATCGAGATTTGGGTCGTTGATGTAGCCTTTCCAGCCGACTGTTGTGCGCGGTTTTTCAAAGTAGACGCGCATCACAATCGTGAGATCTTCCTCCATCGTGAGACGCAGCGCTTGCAAGCGCTTGGCGTATTCCATCGCGGCATCGTAATCGTGAATCGAGCAGGGACCGACGATCACCAAGAGACGCGAATCGCCCCGATGCATGATGCGATGCACTTCGTCACGCGCCTTAAAGACGGTATTGGCTGCGAGTTCGGTACACGGAAACTCGCGCATCAAGTGCGAAGGCGGCGAGAGTTCTTTAATGTCACGAATACGAAGGTCATCAGTTTTATGCGGCATGTGAGGCTCCAACAAGTTGGTTACGATAAGTCGGACAAAAAAAACCGCCGGTCTTTTCAGCCGGCGGTTTTAAGAAATCTGGTTAGTGAATTGCGCGCTAACGATTCTCCGCCGGGGTGGGGGAAAAGTACCAAAAATAAAAGAAAGCGCAAAAATTCATAACGAGAGTGTAGCAGAGGCCACGACAAAGGCGCAAACGCGCGAAATTGGGGCACCAAGCAAAATCACCCGATTGCCCAAACCCCGCGCCAGTATTAGCGTTTCGGCCAGCGTTTTGGCCATTTGCTAGGCTGCCCGGGGCTTAAAAACCAAGGACACCCCGTTATTACACCAGCGCTCATTCGTTGGCGCAGGCCCATCTTTGAAGATATGCCCGTGGTGCCCACCGCATTTGGCGCAGTGGTATTCGGTGCGCGGGTAGATCAGCTTGAAATCGGTTTTTTTCTCGAACGCGCCGGGCAGTGTGGTAAAAAAACTCGGCCAGCCAGAGCCGCTTTCGTATTTCATTTCGGAGCTGAACACCGGGTGATCGCAGCCCGCGCAGTGGAACGTACCGGCACGCTTTTCTTGGTTGAGCTCGCTCGTGTTGGGGCGCTCGGTGCCTTCGTCGCGCAGCACTTGGTATTGGGTCGCGTTGAGGCGTTTTTTCCATTCTGCATCGGAGAGTTTAAGTTTTTCGATTTTGGGTGCCTCGGCGTTGGCTTGTTTAAGGGCGATTTTTACGGCTTCGGGGTTCGGGTCTATCGGGCCACGTGACTGTGCGGCGACCGAGCGCAACAAGAGCGGCGCACCGACACCAGCGGCAAGTAGGACAGATAAAAAATGACGACGTTTCATTGCAAAACTCCTTGTCGGGTGTGCTCACCCTCGCTCTGATACGGGTGGCGATTTCGATTGGTTTCAATCTTAACGCGCAATCCCCGTTGCGCGTGTCCGAAAATGCGCCCACGCCGCCGCCGTAAAGCGGGTCGTGGGGATCACCATCCAAGCACCCTGGCGCGTTTCCAGTAGCCAAAACGCGCCACGCTCACGGATGCGCTTAAATTGTGTCCACGGCATATTGAAGGTCTCGCCCTTCGATTGCCCGCCCACGCCGACTTCATCGAGCACTAAAAACGCGTCCCCCTGATGCTCGGCAACAAATTTATCGAGGGACTCTTTCGCCGTCCACACGACCAAAATCATCATGACGATAAACCCCGCCGCCGCAATATAGAGCGCCACGCAAAACCACGTATCACAGCGCCGGTACCAAAAATAGCCAATCATGAAGCCAATCATGCCGGTGATGCGGAGGCCGCGTAGACCGAATTTTTCGGCCATCACGGCAGCAACCGCCCGCCAAGAGAAGCCGGCTTCAAAGGTGAGAGGAATGCGCTCGATAGGTGGGCCGCTCACGTTACGCGGTACCGCCAACGGTTAAGCCTTCGATGCGTAGCGTCGGCTGCCCTACCCCCACCGGTACGCTCTGGCCTTCCTTCCCGCAAACCCCCATGCCGCCGTCGAGCGCCATGTCATTGCCGATCATGCTGACGTGTTTTAGCGCTTCAATGCCATTGCCCATCAAGGTGGCCCCGACCACCGGGTAGGTTACTTTGCCGTCTTCGATCATGTAGGCTTCAGAGGCTGAGAATACAAATTTACCGCTCGTGGTATCCACCTGCCCGCCGCCAAAATTAACCGCGTAGAGGCCGCGCTTTACCGAGGCAATAATTTCTTCCTGGGTTTTGTCGCCACTCAACATAAACGTATTGGTCATGCGCGGCATCGGGATATGCGCGAACGATTCGCGGCGCGCGTTCCCGGTTACGGGCACCTTCATTAAGCGGGCGTTGAGCGTATCTTGCATGTAGCCTACGAGCTTACCGTCGTCAATCAGCACATTGCGCTGCGTGGCGTTACCTTCGTCATCCATGTTGAGTGAGCCACGTCGATCGGTAATGGTGCCGTCATCAATCACCGTCACCCCACGTGCTGCGATCATCTCACCCATGCGGCCTGAAAATACCGAGCTGCCTTTACGATTGAAATCGCCCTCAAGGCTATGCCCTACGGCCTCATGCAGCAAAATCCCCGGCCAGCCTGAGCCCAGTACCACGGTCATTTGCCCGGCCGGTGTGGGGCGCGCGTCAAGATTGATTAACGCCTCGCGCACCGCACCTTCCGCATATTTTTGCAAGACTTCATCGGTGAAGTAACGATAATCAAAGCGCCCGCCCCCACCGGTTTGGCCCTGCTCGCGCCGCCCATTTTGCTCGGCGATCACGTGTACGCTCAGGTGTACTAGCGGGCGCACGTCAGCCGCCATCACGCCGTCACTACGCGCCACCATCACCACTTCGTATTCGCCCGAGAGCCGCCCGGTGACTTCTTTCACGCGTGGGTCTGCCTTGCGGGCGAATTGCTCTAAGCGCTCAAGGATACGAACTTTTTCTGC
>JAYVGG010000290.1:0-2500 GCA_043772475.1 Burkholderiales bacterium | reverse complement strand
TATTTGCCGATCACGCGCGGGCGCACGTCGTCGCGCCAGTTGTAGAGCTGCTCTTTCATTTGGTATTCGATGAGCTGGCGCTTTTCTTCGACCACCAAGACTTCATCAAGGCCGCTTGCGAAGGCGCGAAGGGATGTTGGCTCCAACGGCCAGGGCATGGAAACTTTCATCACGCGAATGCCGATTTCGCCTGCGTGCGCGTCGTCAATCCCCAAGTCTTCCAGAGCCTGCATCACGTCCAAGTAGCTTTTGCCCGAGGCGATGATGCCCAGTTTAGGATTTGGCGAATCAATGGTGATGCGGTTTAATTTGTTCACGCGCGCGTAGGCGAGTGCTGCGTAAATTTTGTCGTGCTGCAAGCGTAGCTCCTGCGCGAGCGGCTGATCGGGCCAGCGCAGATGCACACCATCTTTAGGCATCACAAAATCTTCGGGGAGCGTGATCTTCGGCGAATCGATATTGATCTCAACCGAGGCCGAGGCATCCACCGTATCGGAAATACATTTCAACGCGACATAGCAGCCGGAAAAGCGAGACATGGCGAACCCGTGGAGGCCAAGCTCGATGATTTCGTCCACACCAGTCGGGTAGAGAACAGGGATCAACGCGGCATCAAAAATGTGTTCCGACTGATGCGGGAGCGTGGAGGATTTGCAGGCGTGGTCGTCGCCCGCGACGAGCAGCACACCACCGTACTTGGAAACGCCCGCTGCATTGGCGTGCTTAAACACATCGACCGAGCGATCCACGCCGGGCCCCTTGCCGTACCAGATGCCAAATACGCCATCGTATTGCGCGCCTTCAAATAACGTGACCTGCTGCGAGCCCCACACGGCAGTGGCGGCGAGCTCCTCGTTCACGCCGGGCGTGAAGTGGATGTGGTGCTCTTTGAGGAAGGGTTTCGCTTTCCACAGCGCTTGGTCGTAGCCGCCGAGGGGGGAGCCGCGATAGCCGGAAATAAAGCCGGCGGTGTTGAGCCCCGCGGCCAAATCGCGCGCGCGCTGAATCATGGGAAGCCGCACCAGTGCTTGTGTTCCGGTCAGATAGATGCGACCGTGGGTGAGCAGATATTTGTCGTCGAGCGTGGTGGTGAAGCCCGCAGGGGCGGTATTGGAGAGCACGGCGGCCATTTAGGAATTCCTCAAAATTTTGTCTTGGGATTATTTTGCGCGTTTTTGGGTGGCGGGCGCAAAGTGCCAGTTTTGGGGCTTGTGGCCCTAGGCTGGCGGATGAGAGTTTAACTGGTTAAGGCTGGTCGTTGGCGGGTGCGTTACAGCGCGCGACGAACGACGCTGGGCCTCGGGTCGGGGTCCCGGACACAGGCATTAGCAGCCGAGCGCATCCAGCATAGCGCTAAGGTAGTCGGGGTCCGTCGCGACGATCAGCATGTCGGCACCGGCACGGAGGGCTTTGAGGGCGGCTTCGTTGGCGGTCTTATTGGTGACGAGGATACCGGTGACGAGTAATCCGCGTGCGTGAGCTTGGTCGCCCAGGGCTTTTGCGGCAGCGAGGTTGTCGGTTTCGGTGGCGACAAGAAATACTAAATCGGCATGGGTCATCGCCCCAAACTCCACGCCGTTATTAGGTTTGTGGGCAATGAGCGTGGTGTGGGGATGGTCTGTGAGATTCACCAAAATCGCGTCGGCTCCTGCACCGAGGGCGACGACGAGCGCGCTGCGCGGCTTGGAATTTGGCGCTTGGACGCGATGGGGCATGCCGAAAAGCGTCATGCGGCGCATGCCTCGAAAGCGGTGTTGAGCGCGGCGCGGTCGAGCTTGCGGCCAATAAAGACCAAGGTGCTAACGCGTGGTTCATCGGGCCGCCAGTCGCGTTGCCAATCGCCTTCGAGCAACATGTGAACCGACTGGAAAACCATACGCCGCGCGGCGTTTGCGATGTTGATGATGCCTTTAGCGCGCAAGATGTTTTGGCCTTGGCGGGTGGTGAGCTCGGTAAGCCATGCGCGCATTTTGTCGGCATTCATTGGCTTGGTTGAGGTGAGTGCGACACTCATAATTTGATCGTCGTGATGATGGTCGTGTTCGCAATCTTCACCGTGTACGTGGGCTGCGAATGCAGGCTCTAGCGTGTTGATGCGCGCGAGATCGAAGCCGCCGCGCGAGATGATTTTTTCGAGCGGGACGTTGGCGCGTGAGGCGTGATGGATGGGGGCGAGCGGGTTGATGCTGCGGATTCGGGCTTCGATTTCGTTTATTTCTGCGTCGGTCGCAAGCTCGATTTTGTTCAGCACAATTTGATCCGCAAACGCGATTTGCTCGACGGCTTCGCGGCTGTCATCAAGGCGCAGCAGGATGTGTTTTGCATCCACCACGGTGGTGATGGAATCAAGCTCGGTGCGGGTTTGCAGCACGGGATCGACGAAAAATGTTTGCGCGACGGGGCCGGGGTCGGCAAGGCCTGTGGTCTCGACGATGATGGCATCGAACTTTCGCTCGCCATCGAGTAGCCCATGCAGCGTGCGGATGAGGTCCCCGCGCAC
>JAYVGG010000289.1:0-2824 GCA_043772475.1 Burkholderiales bacterium | reverse complement strand
GATTGGCTTAGGCGGCCGATCGCGCGAAAAACTTCTTGCATCGCCGGTGCGGCACCGAGAATTTCTGGGTCACGCGGGGCGGCATCGTCGCGTGGTGCGCTCACGTTACGCTCGGCTAATGCGCGGCCAATGAGCGCCACCGCTTGATCGACATCGAAGGGCTTCGGTAAATACTCAAAAGCACCCCCTGCAAAGGCCGCCACGGCACTATCGAGATCGGAATACGCCGTCATGATGATGATCGGGGTCGCCGGCGATTTTTCTTTTAGCGCCTGCATGAATTCGATGCCGGACATGCCGGGCATACGAATATCGCTAATCACCACTTGCGGCATCTCTTGGCGCAGCGCATCGAGCGCTTCGTCGCCGGTCGCGAAGCTGCGGTAGGCAAGATCTTCGCGCGTGAGTGCTTTTTCGAGCACCCAGCGAATTGATTTATCGTCGTCAATAATCCATACGCGCTTTGTCATTTGGCCACCTTTGTTGTTGCCGCCTCACGCACGGGTAGCAAAATATCGAAGCGCGTTTCGCCCGGCGCGCTGGTGAATTCGATAATGCCGTGGTGTTGATTGATAAAGTCTTGCGCGAGCGAGAGACCGAGCCCGGTGCCGCCTTCGCGGCCAGAGACTAACGGGTAAAAAATTTGATCGTGCAATTGTGGCGGCACGCCCGGGCCGTTGTCGGTGATCGAGACCAAAATCGCGTGGCGATAGCGCTGCTTGGCGAGCGTCACTTGGCGCGCCACCCGTGTAGAAAGCGTGATCTCGCCCTGGCCTTGCATGGCCTCGGCTGCGTTGCGCGCCACGTTGAGTGCGGCTTGGATTAAGCGCTCTTGGTCGCCGACCATTTCGGGCAGGCTAATGTCGTAATCGCGCTTGACTAAAATCCCGCGCGGAAACTCGGCCAGTAGTAGCGCGCGCACCCGCTCAAGCACCTCGTGGATATTGAGCATCGCCATCTCCGGCACGCGGTGCGGCGTGAGCAGGCGATCCATGAGGGCGGTTAAGCGCCGCGCTTCGTCGTTAATCACCTGCGTGTATTCGGTGAGCTCGCCGCGCCCCGATTCGTTTAGCTCATGTTCGAGTAGCTGCGCGGCACCGCGAATACCGCCGAGCGGATTCTTAATTTCGTGCGCGAGATTGCGGATCAGCTCACGGTTTAATTTTTGATGCTCAAGGATTTTTTCTTCGCGTGCAATCTTGAGCTGAGAGTCCAGCGGCCGCAGCTCAACCACGACACCACCGGTATCGAGTGGTGTCACCACACAGCCTAGGTGCAGCGGGGTGTTGATCGCAAGCTCAATCACGAGCTCGTTTTCGTTCACACCCGCGTGGCTCAGGCTAACCTGCTCGATCAGCCGTAGTAAACCCGACGCACCCGGCAAAAGCCTGGCCAATGCTTGGCCTTGGGCGTTTTTGAATGAAAAGGCGAGCAAGTTTTCGGCCGCCGGATTGGCGTATTGCACGGCTAGCGATTGATCGATCACGAGCACACCGGTGGAGACGAGCTCCAGACCTAGGTAGGCGTAGGGGACGTTCATGCGATGGGAGCGCGGGGCGCGCGCGCATAAACGTTGCCCAAAAAAACGCCGAAGGCCACACACAAAAAAACGCCGAAGGCCGCACACAAAAAAACGCCGAAGGCGTTAGGCCCTCGGCGTTGAAATTTCGATCGGACTAGTGATCGAAAGGAGTCGCTTATCGAAAGTGAAATTGGAAAAACAACAGCGCTTACAAAGCCTTCGCAACGCGCACCGTTTCTGCTTGTAGCTGACGGCGAAACTCTTCCACGTTGCGTTCGTGGGTGGCAATCTGATCCTGCAAATCGCGTACGCGCTCGAAATGGCGTTCGACCATCGCGCGCGCTTCGGGCGCGACGGCAGGCTTGCTCGCATCCGGTGCCGCTAGGCCTGCTCGCATCGCGCGAATGGTGCCGGTCTGTTTTTGCTCGGTCGCAAGCTGCGTGCGCGCTTCGGTGAGCATCTGCTCCTCGTTGTCTAGCTCGGTTTGCAGCAAGCGGCGGCGTACTTCCGTGCGGCGCTTTTGCGCGAGCGCTTCCATGCCCAAGGTCGGCGCGGCACTTGCCGTTTGAGCCGTTTGTGTCGCTTGAGCCGTTTGTGTCGTTTGAGCCGGTATGGTGATCGGTGCCGCTGTGGGCGCTGGAATTGGTGTCGCCATCGGTGCTGGCGGTAGCGCAAAAGCTGAGGCCGCTTTCTGGCTCGGCATCGTCGTTACCGTCGCCACGTTTTGTGGGGTGGCTTTGCCCGTCGCCTTGGCAGCACGGGTAGGCAGTGCTTTGGTCTGTTGCAATGCAATCTCGGCAGCTTGTATTTGGTCTTCCGTCATCCGTAGCGAGCCTGACGGCGTAGACGGAATCACCGTCAGCGCTTCGAGCACCACACGATTGCCGCCCTTGATCGGCGAATTGGAATACGTGACCTTGCCCGCGCCATCGACGTGCTTGTAAATCGTTTGCTCCTCGCCGGAAAGCGGTTGCACGCGCGCAGCCGATTGAGCCCACGCCGTTGCGGGGAGAGCAAGCAATAAAAGCAGTTGAAAGAAGATTTTCATCGCCAAATCCTTCCACGCACAGAGCGGGAGTCGGGTCTGTGAGCATAGACGGGACGAAATTCTTTTTCAACGCAAGGGATTGTGTTTTATTCACGCTCATTCACTAGGGGTGGGAAACGCCCCATTTTGGTGCATAAAAATCACGGAAAATCCAATAAACCTAAAAAAAGCAGTTGCCGCCCATTCTGCGCCGCCTACCCCGTCAAAAGCATGGGTGGATCTGGCTTCGGCAACATAAATTTTGCGAATGCGCG
>JAYVGG010000288.1:0-2121 GCA_043772475.1 Burkholderiales bacterium | reverse complement strand
CTGGGCACCCTGCTTGGCATGGTGACCTTCGGCATTGGTTTGTTTGTGGCCTATCTCGCGATTCTCGTCATCACCTTCATGCTCACCATTCAGCGCTGCCACGATTTCAACACCACCGGCTGGCTGTCGATTCTTTGCCTGATCCCGTTTGTGAGTCTGATTTTTTGGTTCATTCCCGGCACCGACGGCGCTAACAACTACGGCAACAAGACGCCACCCAATTCGACGCTTGCGATCATCCTCGCCTGCATCGTGCCGCTCATCGCCGTGATCGGCATACTGGCCGCGATCGCGCTCCCACAATATTCAAAATACGTTGAGCGCGCGAAAGCCGCACAAATGAAATAGGCGACACCATGAACCGCGTCCCCCTCTGGCTCTGGCAAATCGGTCTCCTCATCGCGATCTTCGCGATCTGGCACGTCTCGACAGCCCCTGGGCTTATCCCGCCGATATTTTTTGAAAACGAAAACAAGGCCGCGTTTTTTTTCGGCGAGCCGTTGAAGATTTTTCAGGCGGCGTGGGCGTGGTTTAGGAGTGGCGAGATTTATCCGCATCTCTGGGTAACGTTAACCGAGACCGCATTGGCCTTCATCATCGGCACCATGCTGGGCCTCGGCATCGGGCTATGGTTAGGCTTGAGCCCACTCGCCTCGGCGATTCTCGACCCCTACATCAAAGCCGCCAACGCGATGCCGCGCGTGATCTTGGCACCGATTTTCATGGTTTGGTTTGGCTTAGGGATTTGGTCAAAGGTGGCGCTTGGTGTGACGCTGGTTTTTTTCATCGTCTTTTTCAATGTCTATCAAGGCGTGAAAGAAGTCTCGCCCGTGGTGCTCAATAACGTTCGCATGTTGGGCGCGAATGGCCGGCAGCTACTGCGGCATGTGTATTTGCCGTCCGCCACATCGTGGGTATTTTCGAGCTTGCACACCAGTGTGGGCATGGCGTTTGTCGGAGCGGTGGTGGGCGAATATCTGGGTAGCGCCAAAGGGGTCGGCTATTTAATTCATCAGGCGGAGGGTGCGTTTGATATCAATAGCGTGTTCGCGGGGATTTTGGTCTTAACCATTTGCGCGCTGTTTCTCGACACGCTCGTCACCTTCGCCGAAAACAAACTCCTCAAATGGCGGCCGCAGCAAGCAGAAACACAATCGCAATAACACAATAATCTGCGCGGGGTTTGAGGCAGTAGCGCATCAAAAGCCCAGCCAACAAAAGCAGTCACAAAAATAAATAGTAAAACACCGCGCCAATAGTGGGGTTTGAGGCTATATGCCGACTTGGCTTTTTCGTTTTACGCCCAAAAAGTTAACATTCCCCTTCGGCCTATCGTGTTAGATTCGCCATGCTTAATGGAACTTGCGGCTTGCATTGGTGCTCTACTGTGCGTGCCGTTTGTAAGAAATTTTCAAACTCAATACAAGGAAACAAAATGAAAAAAATCGCGATCACTATCGCCGCCGTTCTGGCCTCCACCACCGTATTCGCTGACCCACCAAAAGAAGATGGTCAGTGGCGCGGCGCAATGGCAGCCTCACTCGCACTCGCTTCGGGGAACACCAAATCGTCCAGCTTTAGCATTGGCGCAGATGGCCTACGCGCCACCAAAGAAGACAAAGTTTCTGTCTTTTTGACCTCGCTCTACGGCAGCACCGAGATCGGCAACACCACGCAAAAAACCGCCAACCGCACCCGTGGTGGCGCGCGTTACGATTGGAATCTCTCTGATCGCTCGTTTGTATTTGGTCTAGCTGAGCTTGAAAACGACAAAATCGCTAACCTCGATTCACGTCTTTCCATCGGTGCCGGTATGGGCTACAAAGTGATCAAAGAAAAAGACACCGCGTTTGATGTCTTTGGCGGTATTGGCTATCACACCGACAAAAATACCGTGTTCACGGGCAGCCGTTCATCGAGCGTCACGAGTAACGCAACTGAGCTTTTGCTCGGCGAAGAATCCAGCCACAAGCTTTCCGACAGCACCTCGTTCCGCCAAAAACTCACGTTCTACCCTAATCTTTCTGATAGCGATAAAAATCGCGCCCAGTTTGATGCAGGCTTCGTGACCGCCATTGCGGGCGGCATCAACTTCCAGGTTTCACTCTCAAACCGTTACAG
>JAYVGG010000287.1:0-2411 GCA_043772475.1 Burkholderiales bacterium | reverse complement strand
GCCGCACAGGTACGCGCCGCGATTGATGACCTGCGTAAGGCTCACCCCAGCATGGTGATTGAGGAGGCGATTGATAACGTCTGGGCGGTCGAGGAGAATTTTCGTGGCTCCATCCACCTCCTGCTCGAAGGGGCGGGCTTAGCCGTGCTGGTGGTATGGTTTTTTCTGCGCGATTGGCGCGCCACCTTGGTTGCGGCCACCGCATTGCCCCTCTCAATCATCCCGGCATTTTTGGGCATGTTCTACTTTGGCTTCACGCTCAATACCGTCACCTTGCTCTCGCTCTCACTGGTGGTGGGTATCTTGGTCGATGATGCCATTGTGGAGATTGAAAACATCACGCGCCACATGCGAATGGGTAAATCCGCCTATCAGGCCTCGATGGAAGCGGCGGATGAAATCGGGCTTGCTGTTATCGCCACCACCTTCGCGCTCATCGCGGTATTTTTACCGACGGCCTTTATGGCAGGCATCCCCGGCAAATTTTTTAAGCAGTTTGGCTGGACGGCGGTATTCGCCATCTTTGCCTCACTCGTGGTCGCGCGCATGCTGACCCCGATGATGTCGGCTTATTTACTGCGCCCCGATAAAAATCCAGAGCGCAAAGATAGCGCCGCGATGACCTGGTATCTCGGCGTGGTGGCGTGGTGCATTAAACATCGGCATGTGACGGCGATATTGTCGCTACTGTTTTTTGTGGGCTCCGCCGCGCTGGTGCCGCTGCTGCCGACGGGCTTTGTGCCCGCCGCTGATCGCGCGCAAACCATTGTTAATGTGGAGCTCCCACCGGGCAGCACGCTGCAAGAAACCTTTGATGCCGCAGAACGCGCGCGCCTTGCGGTGCTGGAAGTGCGCGATGTAAAACATGTATTTAGCTCGATCGGTGGCGGGGTTTCGGGCGACGCGTTCGCGATTGGTGTTGCCGCTGAAGCGCGCAAGGCTGCCCTCACGGTAACCCTCACCAAACACACCGAGCGCAGCCGCAACCAACAGGCGGTTGAAGTTGAAATGCGCGAGAAACTTGCCTCTCAGCCGGGCGTACGCGTCACCGTGGGCCCGCAAGATACCGGCACAAAAATGCAGCTCGTCTTGCAAAGTGAAAATCCGGCCACGCTGATGGCAGCCGCGCGCGAAGTCGAGCGCGAGCTACGCACGCTCGAGGGCGTCGGTAACGTCACCTCCAGTGCCAGCTTGGTGCGACCCGAAATTATCGTGCGGCCCAATTTTTCGCGCGCCGCTGAGATGGGTGTCTCTGCCGCCGCCATTGGCGAAACCGTGCGCGTGGCAACACAAGGCGACTACGACCAAAGCCTTCCCAAATTTAATTTAAGCGAACGCCAAGTGCCGATCCGCGTGCAGCTCCCGCGATCAACCCGCGCGGATTTAGCCGCGATTGAACGCCTGCAAGTGCCCGCCCCAAATGGGGCCGTCATGCTCGCCAATATCGCCAGCGTGACCATGGATAGTGGCCCGGCGCAAATAGACCGGCTCGATCGCAGCCGACAAATCACGCTCGATGTTGAGCTCGGCACGCGCGAGCTTGGCTCGGTTTACGAAGAAGCGATGGCGCTACCCAGCCTCAAAAACCTACCGCCCGGCGTGCGTAACGCCGAGCTTGGCGATACGCAAATGATGGCCGAGCTCTTTGGCAGCTTCGCCCTCGCGATGACGATTGGTGTGCTCTGCATCTTGGCGGTGCTGATACTGCTCTTCAAAGATTTTTTACAGCCGATTACCATTCTCTCCGCCCTCCCCTTATCGCTCGGCGGCGCGTTTGTTTTGCTGCTGCTTACTAATAAAAGTTTTTCGATGCCGTCTTTAATCGGGCTCTTGATGCTGATGGGTGTGGTGACAAAAAATTCCATCTTGCTCGTCGATTACGTCATCATCGCGCGGCGAGATTTAGGGATGCCACGCACCGAGGCCTTGATTGATGCCTGCCATAAGCGCGCGCGGCCTATCATCATGACCACGCTCGCGATGGGCTTTGGCATGTTGCCCGTCGCCCTGGGTTTCGGCGCCGATCCAAGCTTTCGCTCACCGATGGCGGTTGCCGTAATTGGCGGGCTGGTGACTTCCACGGTATTAAGCTTGGTGGTGGTGCCAGCCGTGTTTACTTATGTCGATGACGTGGCGGCATTTTTTGCGCGCGTGTGGAGTAAGCGGCGTGGTGCCGCAAGTGCCGTGGCGGGCGAGTAGTGAATCACGTATCAGCCCAAATCCCGCACCAGTATTGGCGTTCCAGCCTATTGCCGCTTAATTATATTTGCAAGCTAACGATAAATTTGCTGTCTGCATCAAACCGCCAATCCTGCGCGCTGCGGTCTAGCCCCTTCCCCTGCAAGGGGAAGGCGGGGGATGGGGTTCTGTGAAGTCTACCAACTCAATTTGAAGCTCCCCCTTCCCAGCCT
>JAYVGG010000286.1:0-4692 GCA_043772475.1 Burkholderiales bacterium | reverse complement strand
ATCATGCAGACGGAAATTTTCGGCCCGCTCTTGCCGCTGGTGCTGGTGGATTCGCTTGAAGAGGCGATTATTTACGTTAACGGGCGCCCTCGCCCACTTGCGCTTTACTATTTCGGGCACGACCGCACCGAGATCAATCAGGTACTAACCGAAACCATCGCAGGCGGGGTGACGATTAACGAAACCCTGCTACACATCTCACAAGATAGCCTGCCCTTTGGGGGCGTGGGGCCTTCGGGTATGGGGGCTTATCACGGCAAATTCGGCTTTGATACGTTCTCGAAATTAAAGCCGATTTTTTATCAGTCGCGTCTTAATGGCCTCGGATTATTCAAGCCGCCGTATGGCAAGCGCTTTCGCGCGCTCATCAATTTTTTGGTGCGCTAATGCAGCTCACGCGGCGCGAGTTTATGAAAGTCGGCGTGGCGAGTGCACTCGCGTTAGCACTCGTGCAGTCGCTGAAAGTCCGCGCCAGTGCTGGAGTTTCAGGTAGCACTTTAGTTTCAGACCGCACTTTAGTTCACGGCTCACTTGATCTCAAAGCGCTTAACAATACCGATGCCGCCTGTCTCGCCGCCCTCGCCCCGGTGATTTTGGAAGGCGCCTTGCCAGAAGAAGCGGCGGCAAAACAAATCGCGATCAACGAAGTGGTTGAAGCCTTCGACCGCACCATCATGGGCTTACCGCCCGCTGTGCAGGCGGAAGTGCGCGAGCTCTTGAGCCTACTCACGTTTAGCCTCACGCGCCGCTTCGTAGCCGGGGTTAAGCCTGCATGGCCAGATGCGCGTGAAGCTGAGATTAAAGCGTTCCTCACGAGCTGGCGCGATAGCCGATTTCAGCTCTTGCAACAAGGCTATCAGGCGCTGGTTCGCGTGATGATCGCCTGCTGGTACGGCAACCCACTCGCGTGGGGCAAGATTGGCTATCGCGGCCCGCCGTTTGCCAAAGAGCTGGGGCTAGAATGAGCCAATCGGTGATCCCAGACCCGATCAAGATCGCGCTGGCGGATGCCTCGCGCGGCTGGAACGTGATTGATGGCGGCAAGCTCACACAAGACCTGACCCTCGAATGCGATGTGGTGATTGTGGGCTCGGGTGCGGGCGGCGGGGTGGCGGCGGAAATTTTTACCGCCGCCGGGCTTCGCGTGGTGATGATCGAGGAAGGACCTTTCAAATCATCAAGCGATTTTCGGATGCGCGAGCGCGATGCCTACCCGCAGCTTTACCAAGAATCCGCCGGCAGGCAGACCAAAGATAAGGGCATCGTCATCTTGCAGGGCCGCACGGTGGGCGGCTCAACGACGGTGAATTGGACATCGAGCTTTCGCACGCCCGGCGCCACCTTGCAGCACTGGCAGCAGGTATGGGGTCTTGCCGATTACACCGAGGCGTTAATGAAACCGTGGTTCCAAAAAATGGAATCCCGGCTATCGATTTCACCTTGGGCGGTGCCGCCGAACGAAAATAACGACGTACTCAAACGCGGCTGTGAAAAGCTCGGCATCCTTGCAGAGGCGATTAACCGTAACGTGAAAGGCTGCTGGAATTTAGGCTACTGCGGTGTCGGCTGCCCGACGAACGCGAAGCAATCGATGCTGGTGACGACGATTCCGGCAGCGCTCGATCGTGGCCTGATACTCATCCACAGCGCGCGCGTGGACACGCTCGCCCATCGCGGTGCGCGCATCACGAGCTTGGTCGCCTCGGGCATGGTGGGCGTGGGTGTGGCGGCGGGTGTGTACAAGGTGCGCGTCCACGCCAAGCATTTTGTGTTGGCCGGAGGTGCCATCAATAACCCCGCCCTGATGCTGCGCTCAAAATTACCCAATCCTCACGGCACGCTCGGTAAACGTACCTTTTTGCACCCCTCACCTGTTTCGGCCGCGATCATGCCCCAAGCTGTAAATGGCGATAGCGGCGCGCCACAGACGATTTACTCCGACCATTTTTTAAGCACCCAGCCCATCGACGGTGCCATCGGCTACAAGCTCGAAGCCCCGCCGATACACCCGATTCTGGCCGGCATCACGCTGCAAGGCTTTGGCGACGATCACGCGATGTGGATGAAGCGGTTTTCCAACATGCAGGTGCTGATCGCGCTCATGCGCGATGGGTTTCATCCCGGGAGCATCGGCGGCAAGGTCGAGATCAAAAGCGATGGCAGCCCGATCCTCGATTACCCAATCACCGAGTTTGTCTGGGATGGGGTCCGGCGCTCATTGTTGGTGATGGCCGAGATCCAGTTTGCAGCGGGGGCTAGTATCGTGATGCCCGTTCACCAAGACGGCAAGCCCCACCGCACATGGCGCGAGGCCCGGGCGGCGATTGAAAACCTGCCCATGCAAACCCTACGCACGCGTATCGCCAGCGCCCACGTGATGGGCGGCTGCACCATGGGTGCTAACCCGCGCACGAGCGTGATCGCGGGCGATGGGCGGCATCATCAGATCGACAATCTATGGGTTTTTGATGGTTCCGCCTTCCCCACCTCGATCGGGGCGAATCCCCAGCTTTCGATCTACGGCATGGTTGCTCGCAATGCGACCGGTCTCGCTCATTGCCTCGTCAAAACCCCCATCGGGTAGCCCGCTGCTAGGCCGCTACGGCGTTGGCCTGTTGCGCGCTTGCCACGCGCTTGCCGCCGTGAGCCAATTACATTGAGCGTCTTCGGCCTTTTGGGCGATAATTGTGGCTAGTTCACCGTCCGTGATCTCATAAAATCAAACTGAAACCTAATCGAGGAGTTTTACATGGCTCAGCAAAAAAGTATTGTTAAACGCGCAATCCCAGCGCTCATCGCAGCAGCACTAGGCCTATCAGCCCCAGCCGCCCAAGCGGTCACGTTTAGCGGCGTGTATGTATTCGGCGATAGCCTTTCTGACGCGGGCTACTACCGCCCCTTCTTGCGCGCAATCGGTGTGCCCGCCCCGCTCGCCGCCACCCTCGGTCGTTTCACCACCAACCCAGGCCCAGTATGGTCTGAGATCATCGCGCAAAATTACGGCGGCAATCCCAACCCCTCCAACGCCGGTGGTGGCATTTATGCACAGGGCGGCGCACGTGTGGCTGTTAATTCCACGTCTACCCCACCCGGTGGCGCACAGCGCCCGGTTTCCACCCAAATCACGGAGTACCTTGCCTCGTCCGGTGGCTCGGCGAACGCCAACGCGCTCTATGCCGTGTGGGCCGGCGGTAACGATCTTTTGCAAGCCGGTGCCGCAGGTGTTGCCTCGGCCAATGACGTCGCCGCGCAAACCGCGCGCCTACGTGCGGTTGGTGCGCGCCACATCTTGGTCTTTGGCCTGCCTAATTTAGGCCTTACACCGGGCGCACAGGCCGGTGGTGCTGCTGGTGTTGCGCTGCAAACGCAGGCATCCGCTGGCTTCAACATCACCATGTTTAATGCCCTTGCCGCGACTAACCAGCGCGTGATTCCAGTCGATATGTTTTCGTTCTTAAATGAAATCGCCGCAAACGCTGGCGCGTTTGGCTTTACCAATGTTACCGGTATGGCATGCGGACCATTCCCACCGTTCGCGCCTGCTGGTGGCAACTCCCAGTTTTGTACCGGAGGCAATCTGGTCGCGCCAAACGCGGCCACGACCTACCTTTTCGCTGACGGTATTCACCCCACCACCGGCGCGCACGCGCTCGTGGCTGATTTTGTGAAGTCGTTAATCGACGGCCCCAATGCGTACTCGACGATGGCTGAAATCCCACTATCCACGCGGGCTTCACACATTCGCACGCTTGAACAAGGCTTGCAAGCGGGTGCCGGTGCAGCCGTCGGTAAAGTGACCGCGTTCGCCGCCGTCGATGGGGGCGCGTATGACCTTAGTGCCGGCAGATTAAACCCCGCCACCGACTCGAAAAATCGCACCGTTAGCGTCGGTGTCACCATGCGCGCCTCGGATGCCGTCAATGTCGGCCTCGCCGTGGGCTCGGGCAGCGCGGATGCCAATGCCGCCGGTGTGGGTAAATTTGACA
Organism: Burkholderiales bacterium; assembly: GCA_043772475.1. GTDB lineage: Bacteria > Pseudomonadota > Gammaproteobacteria > Burkholderiales > Usitatibacteraceae > UKL13-2. Next base: position 706 of record JAYVGG010000286.1, on the reverse strand, counting down.
TTAAAGACACCGCACTGTCAGTCTTTGGCTCGGCGAAACTAGAGCGCCTCTACGGTAGCTTCTCGCTCACCGCCGCCGATTTGAAATTCAACGATGTCACGCGCTTTGTGAAGCTTGGCAATGTGACGCGCACGAATAAAGCCGCCGCCACGGGCTCGAATAGCTCTGCCAACGTCACCGTTGGCTATGACTTCGCCCTAGCCAACGCGAGTGTCGGGCCCTTCTTAAGCATCACCACCCAAAGCGTATCGGTCGGTGGCTTCCAAGAAAACGCCGGTGCCGCAGCGCTTTCAACCGATCTTAAAATCGGCGCACAAAACCGCGCCTCGCGCGTCTTGAGCCTAGGCTCACGCGCGAGTATTGATCTGGGCAATTTCACGCCGTTCGTGCGCTTTACCTACGATCAAGAGCAAAACAATCCAGATCGTTTTGTGAGCGCCTCGCCGGTCACGGTCGCACAGAATATCAACTACGATATTCCCGGCTACAAGGGTGTGAAGGCGTGGGGAACCGGCATGATCGGCGTGCGCGGGCGCATCGGTAACCAAGTCGGATTCGCTCTCGCTTACAGCAGTATTTTTGATCGCGGCAATATCAAAGCTGACGGCGTAACCGCAAATGTATCTCTCGGCTTTTAGTCGCTAAACGTAGAAAAACAAAGCCTCCAAGGACATCCTTGGCGGCTTTTTTTTTTGGGGCACCGGTG
>JAYVGG010000285.1:0-3510 GCA_043772475.1 Burkholderiales bacterium | reverse complement strand
CTTGTACACGCACTTTGAAGACATCTGCCAGATCATGAAAGCCTACGACGTGTCGTTTTCACTCGGCGACGGCCTACGCCCCGGCTCCGGGTTTGACGCGAACGACGAGGCGCAGCTTGGCGAATTAAAGACGCTGGGTGAACTGACGCAGATTGCTTGGAAGCACGATGTGCAGGTCATGATCGAAGGCCCCGGTCACGTGCCAATGCACCTCATCAAAGAAAACATGGATCTGCAATTAGAGCTCTGCCACGAGGCACCGTTCTACACATTAGGGCCTCTCACCACCGACATCGCGCCCGGTTACGACCATATCACCAGCGCGATTGGTGCGGCACAAATCGGCTGGTACGGCACCGCCATGCTCTGCTACGTGACCCCGAAAGAGCACCTCGGGCTACCGAACAAAGACGACGTGAAAGACGGCATCATGGCCTACAAAGTCGCCGCGCACGCGGCTGACTTGGCGAAGGGTTTCCCCGGCGCGCAGATGCGCGACAACGCGCTATCGAAGGCGCGCTTTGAATTTAGATGGGACGATCAATTCAACCTCGGCCTCGACCCGGATAAAGCCAAAGAATTCCACGACGAAACGCTGCCGCAAGAAGGTGCAAAGCTCGCCCACTTCTGCTCGATGTGCGGGCCACATTTTTGCTCAATGAAGATCACGCAGGATGTGCGAGACTTTGCGAAGGCGCAGGGGATTGCAGAAGGCGACGCGCTCAAAAAGGGAATGGAAGTGAAGGCGATTGAGTTTGTGAAGAGGGGCGGCGAGGTTTATCAGAAAGTCTAGTACTGGCGCGGGGTTCGGGCGGGTTGAATGAGCCCGGTGGCGGCAATGTGTGCTGCTACCTCAACGAAACCTGGACGCGCGCTCGTGCCGAGCTTAGCGTCAGCGCGTGCGTGGCGCGCATTTGATGGCGAAGTCAACGTGGTAGTGTTCATCGTGCCGCACCCACGCTTTGCCTTTCATGAAGGGCAAATTTTTCTTCAAGTAAGGCCCCCGTGCGGTTGCAAATAATTTTGGCAGCAGGGGTGGATCCACAATGACCAATGCGATTCCGGCTCCGTTGGCTTTGGCTGCTTGATGCAATTGATATAAGTGCTCGGCATACGCTGGGAAATCTATGCTGAATTCGCCATAGTGCGCGCGCTCGTCAAACTCGATGTCGTAGCCAAATCGGTTCGTGATGCCTGTCGGCAACGGCACTGACTTGCCGGCTCGATCTCGAACAGGAACAAAAAAATCCACGGATAAACCGTTCTGATGCGTTCGGTGGGGCGCGATTCGACCACCTGCCGGCAACCCGGTTTCGCCGTAAACGTAGGTCACGTCAGGGTTGGATTTAGCCAGCGTCGCATAGGCGGATTGCATGATCGCAGCCACGGTGGAATGAACGTGGGTGCGCCCCGTTGCGGCCGCGATGTCGCTGTAGGCAGAAAAATTTGCGCCGCGCGCGGGCACTTTCACGCTCGATTCGATACGGCCATTGGCTACACTTCCAAAGCACTTGCTCTGGGCGAGGCTCGGCAGAGGACAGAGCGAAACGGCGGCGAGAAGCAGAAATGCCAGTGGTTTCATCGCTTTGCGGCCACGGGTGCCGACAATGCCTTGCTGTAAAACCCTGACGGGTCAAAGCAGCAGACTCGCTTTTTTCCAGACTCAAGCATGGCGCAGGCTTTGGCGATTCTATCGACGCGCGTCTTTGCTTGCTTGCTCGATTCAATCCAGTGAATCCAGTCAACCTGCGCGATCGCGCTCGTGGTCCCCCAAACAGTCTTGGCCGCTGGGTGCTTTGCCAATGCCTTTGCAAAATCTGCGGGGGGTGTTGGTATTGGCTCTGTGGGCAACAGCGCAATATTTACATCGACTTCGTCACCAAGATGGATCGATGCGGCGACAAGCGCTGCGGAATCAAGCGAGAACCAATGACTCAATTTTCCGTCAGGCTCTAGCGTCAGCTCTAGTACGCACGTATTAACCGTCGCGTTCACCGTCGTGCGGCCTCGTCTAGGCAGTAAGTCACTCACGCCTTTTGGCAACAGGATGAAACCCCAAGGATTTTTGTTGCTGGATTTCTCAGGCTTCTGGACGACGGCTCTGAAGAAGCCTAGGTTGCGTTCATTGGTGGACATAGCGATTAGATGCGCCGCGTGATTAACGTCAGAATCATGACCACAATATACCTGCGCGAATCACGCCATTCAAGCGGGCGTCCAACTCGCGCACTGGTACCAGATCTTGCGTTTTTGGCCATAGACACGCATTCATGAAGAATTCGGCTGCCAAAAGCCCGAGCGAAAGCAAGTTTGCGCCAATCAAAACCACTTGCAAATACCCTTTTTGGGCATTATCATTCCCAAAATGGGTATTCATGAACAAACCAACTCAACAAAAACCACCGCTGGCCGCCGGGCTGCCTCGCCCTCACGCGCCAAGCGCCCGCCCGCGCCCGCAAAACTACCCATAGCCCCAGCATCGCACAGCCTCGCCGACGCCCTCTTCACCACCACCCAACAACGCGTCCTCGGCCTACTCTTCGGCCAACCTGACCGAAGCTTTTTTGCGACTGAAGTCATCTCGCTCGCAGGCGGCGGCTCGGGTGCTACGCAGCGCGAATTGGCGCGGCTTGAGGCGACCGGGTTGGTGACAACCTCGCGTGTGGGGAATCAAAAGCACTACCAAGCAAACGCGACATCGCCGATTTACGCAGAGCTTGCGAGTATTCTGGCGAAGACGGTGGGGGTTGCAGAGCCGTTGCGTGCGGCGCTCGCACCGCTCGCGAAAAAAATTCACGCTGCATTTGTGTACGGTTCCGTGGCGAAGAAAAGTGACACGGCGCGTAGCGATATCGACATCATGATTCTGGCCGAAAAACTTTCCTACGCAGGCGTATATGCCGCGCTCGCTGCGACGGAAGCGCGCCTGGGTCGCACCATTAGCCCGACTGTGCAAAGCCCGACCGAATGGAAAAAGAAACTTGCAGGAAAAAATACGTTCACTGTAAAAGTGCGCGCGCAGCCTAAAATTTTCTTGATCGGCGATGAGGCTGACCTTGGCTAAGCCCGCGCCACCCATCGCTGAACTTGAAAACCTTGCCCGCATCGGCAAGCTGAAACATGAGGCGGGGGCTCATTCTGAAATCAATGGGCTGATTGTTTCCGGCACCGCGCGTCTCCGCGACGCGAACAACGCAGCACTTTCGTTTGAAAGCCGCTTCGATCTTGCCTACAACGCAGCACACGCGCTCTCACTGGCAGCCTTGCGCTATCACGGCTATCGTTCGGACAATCGCTATCTGGTGTTTCAAGCATTGCCCCTCACGATTGGCCTTGCCGTGGCGCACTGGCGCGTCTTGGCCAAAGCGCACGACAAGCGCAATCTTGCGGAGTACGAAGGACATTTTGAAATCGACGAACAGTTGTTGATTGACGTGTTGGCGGCGGCAGAGTTGGTGCGGCAGTCGGTAGTCAAGCTCACGTAGGTGCTGGTTGCAAGCGCTCGCGCTC